>JALWDV010000493.1 GCA_027036755.1 Anaerolineae bacterium | reverse complement strand
GCGCGTTTGGCGGCCTGACGCACGGCTTTTTGCACCACGCTGGGATCGAGATGGTGGCGGCGGCGGATGCCGGAGCGGGGATCCGCGGCGATGCGGGCGGCGGGGAAGACCCATTGCCAGGGCCATTCGTAGGGGGCGTTGGGGTATTTACGGGCGAGGGCGTCGGGCAGGTGGACGGCGCCGTATCCGGCTTCAAGGTCTTTTTGATGAAGGATGCGCACCTGGCGCAGGTGTTCACGAAGGGCGGGTTGGATGGTTTTGGGGAGGATGGTGACGCGGTCTTTGGCGCCTTTGCCGTCGCGAACGATGATCTGATTTTGGGCGAAGTCGATGTCTTTCACGCGCAGGCGGAGGCATTCGTTGAGGCGGAGGCCGGCGCCGTAGAGGATTTGGACGATGAGGAGGGGGACGCCGGTGAGCTGATCCATGACGCGTTGGACTTCTGCGCGGGTGAGGACGACGGGGAGGCGTTGGGGCTTTTTGGCCATGACCGGGCGGATATGCTGTTGGATGGGCTGCTCCAGGACGTGGTCGTAGAGGAAGAGGATGGCGCTGAGGGCCTGGTTTTGGGTGGAGGCGGCGACGTTTTTATCGACCGCGAGATGGGTGAGGAAGGCTTCGATATCCCTGACGCCCAGGTTTTTGGGATGGATGTATTGGCCCCGGCGTTCTTTATGAAAGAGGATAAAGCGTTTGACCCATTTGACGTAGCTCTGCTCGGTGCGGTAGGAATAGTGCATGCGCCGGAGGGTGAAGCGGAGTTGATCGAGGAGTTTGGGGGATTTTGGGACGCTGGACATGGGACTTGACAAGATGCGGAATTTGTGATACACAATTCAGGAGTGATGAAACAACCGAATTATGCGGCGTGTTGGCCGTATAAGAACGGATATTACGTTATTATACAGTGACGCGGCAGGCCATGCAACCGAAACAGACAATTCGTCCCGCCAGCGGGCGGGCATATCCCAAAATCCCCGGCCAAAACCGGCGTGCTCGCCGGTCAATGAATAGTTAGCTTCTCGCTCCTGGCAGGTTGCCCG
>JALWDV010000492.1 GCA_027036755.1 Anaerolineae bacterium | reverse complement strand
ATGACCACTGAGCCGACCCCGTATTTTCGGTCAAGATAGTTCAATTCGTCAATTACCATATCCACCGGGCGACGCCCCATCAACGGAATGTAGGAGCTTTCGTTGCAGAAGACGCACTTCCAGGGGCAGACGCGGCTGGTGATGATGGTGGCCACAGGCCCGGGCCCCCAGCCGCACTCCGGCTCCATGGGCCATTTCCATTTCCAGTAGCGGCGCATTCGCCAGCCGCCCGCGGGCTTGGGCCACAGCTCCCGATCTATCATGGGCCATTCGGCCATGCTCTTGGCGCTCTCGCCCGCGAACACCCGGGGGAAGCTGTCGGGGTCGCGCACCAGGTCCACGATGACCTTCTCGCCCGCACCCATGCAGATTTTATCGAAAGCCTCCACCGCCATCATCTCATCGGGCGCGACGGTGGCGTGCATGCCGCCCACCAGCACCTTGCCATCGGGATTGATCTGCTTGAAGAGCTGGGCCGCTTTCTTGGCGGGCGGATAGGTGTAGCTGCGCACGTTCATCAGCAAGATGTCGTAGCCCGCCAGCTTGGGGGCCAGTTGCTCCCATGAAGTGACAGCGCGGGTGGACGCCAGATCGGTGATGACGCCGTTCTGGTGCAGGATGGTGCGCAGCAGGGCCAGACCGTGGTCTTGCCATTGCTCGTGCGGCCCGCCCGGATGGACGAGATCGCCCAGGTCGCCCAGGTCGAGCCACAGGATGTTGGATTTCTTCTGTTTTCCCCAGGGGAAAAAGGTGGCCATAGGTCAGTTGTCAGTAATCGGTGAGATGTGTCAGTCGTCTTTCGACTTTTGGGTTTCGTCAGAGAGGATGAGGGGAATGGTCGCGCCGTTGCCAGAGCCATTGCTGCGACCATTGCTCTTTTTTCGTTCATCTTCGACGTGGATTTTCTGTCCGCCGAACTCATCGCCAGAAGGACGGTTGCCAAAGGACTCGAAGGGGGTGGGCTTCCACCAGGCCCATTCCACGCAGGTGTTGCAGGGCGACACTTCGTCGTAGCGGCCCTCGACGTGCAATTTGCGCAATTCTTGCATCTTGGGCCCGTTCCAGTTCTTCATCACCCGCACCACGCCGTCATCATCGATGATGTTGCCCAGATCGTAATCCAGGTTGAAGTCGCGGTCGCACATGGCGATAGAGCCATCCCAATAGATGTGGACGTGATACCACAGGTTGGGGCACGCGTAGCGTGGGGGCAGATTCAGCTCTTGTTCGGGCCGCAACGCGCTGATCTCTTCGATCTGATCGCCCCAGGAATCGAACGGCTTGATGTGCACCAGGTCCACGCCCGGAATCTGCTTCCAGTATTCCACGAACGCGTCGGTCTCGTCCCGGTTGTTCTCCATCTCGATGATCTGCAGATTGACGAAGGTCTGATACCCGCCCTCGTGCTTCATCTCCAGAAATCGGCGGATGTTCTCGTTGGTGCGCTCGTAATCCGCATTGACGCGGATATTTTCGTAGGTCTCGGGCCGCATCCCGTCCTGGCAGAGATAAATGACATTCAGGCCCGCATCCAGCAGCTTGCGCGCCCGCTCTTCGGTGAGCAAGGTGGCGTTGGTGCTGATCTCCGAACGCAGGCCCTTCTCGCTGCAATATGCGACCATGTCGTAAATGCGCTTGTGCA
This sequence comes from Anaerolineae bacterium, assembly GCA_027036755.1. Classification (GTDB taxonomy): domain Bacteria; phylum Chloroflexota; class Anaerolineae; order J102; family J102; genus M2005. The sequence continues at coordinate 9,037 of JALWDV010000492.1, read as the reverse complement.
GCAGCGGCTCGCCCCAGATGTGCAAGGTGGTGGCCTTGACCAGTGGGGCCATCTCATCCACGATCTGCTTGAACACCTCCCATTTCATAAAGCCGTTGGCGCGGGTCACCTCGCCGCGGCCGGTGGGACACATGACGCAATTCAAATTGCAGATATTGGTGGATTCGATGTACATCCGGTCGGGCGGCGGCACGCGCCTGACCTCACCCCGCTGATAGGCCAGATATTTCACCGGCCCCATCACCTTGTTTCGATATATCTTCTTCTTGTTGCGAAGTTTTTGGCGAAAGGTAAGTTGTCGTTTGGGCATAATGATAGGTCGATTACGACCAGGAGACCGAGCCGAAAAGCTCGCCCTTGGTGCGCTTGAAGCGTTTGAACAGCCCGGCGTGCGTCAGAGCGCTGCCAACCTTGCGCACAGGCGTAATCTTGGAGACGTTCCAGAGCAGATCGCCCGCCTTGGGGCCAAAGCTCTGACGATAAATGCGCCGTTTCTTGGCTTCGATGAAGCGCTGTCGGGCTTCGATGGCCTTCTGGCTGAGCACCTGGTCAGGCACATCCGAAACATTCATAAAGGGCGCAATAGAAGACTGATAGCTGTTGTAATAGTAGCTCTTGGTGAAGTCTGCATTGTACACCAGTTCGGGATGCCGCCGTAAAAGCTCATTCCAAAGCTGCGTGCCCGGGAAGGGCGTGGCGATGGAGAACATGGCCTCGGTCAGGTCCAGACTGGCCGCGAATTCGATGGTCTCCTCGATGGTCTCTTCGGTGTCGCCGGGCAGCCCCAGGATGAAGTAGCCCTTGGCCCGGATGCCCGCCTCCTCCGTCCAGGTGACGGCGTTCCTCACCCGGGTGAGATCGATGTGCTTGGCCGTCTTCTTCAGCACCTCTTCGTTGCCGCTTTCGATGCCATAGTGAATCTCGCGGCATCCGGCCCGATACATCTTGTTCAGCAGGTCGGGGTTCACCCGATCCACCCGGGCCAGACACTGCCAGCGGATATCCATGTTTCGCTCGATGAAATGATCCAGGATTTTATCGAGACGGCGCACATCGATGGTGAAAAGATCATCGATGAAATAGAAATTGCGCACGCCATAAGTCTGCATGAGATGCTCCAGCTCATCAGCGATATTCTCGGGGCTGCGCTGACGATAGGTGCGTCCCACGATGCCCTTGAAGCAGAAGGAGCAGTTGTAGGGGCAGCCCCGGCTGCTGAGCACGGTGAGCATCTGCTCGCCCGTGGGCGCATACAGCGGGTATTCATCCAGGCGGAAGAGATGCCGCGCCGGATAGGGCAGCGCGTCCAGGTCTTTGATCAACGCCCGCTGGGGGTTGTTGAGGATGCGGCCATCCTCTTTGTACCAGACGCCCTCGAATCCATCCCACCGCTCGTTCTTGTTCTCGATGGCCCGGAGGAATTCGATGAACGTCTCCTCGCCTTCGCCATAAATCAGGTAGTCGATGTTGGGATTTTTCAAAGTCTCGTTGGGCAGCGAGGTGGCGTGAGGCCCGCCGATGAGTATGGGCGCGCCCAGCGCGTCCTTGAGCATGGCGCTGGCCGTTTCCACGCTAGCGTAGCTGGTGGTCATCGAGGTGAAGGCGACGAGATCGGGCCGGAAGTCGATGACATCCTGCACTTCATCTTCGATAGGACGGCAGGGTTTCAGGCCAAAATCGAAAACGCCCACCTCATGGCCATCTTGCTCCGCCACCGCGGCCAGATAGCCCAATCCCAGCGAGGGATAGGCGTTGACGAGTTCGTTCCATTTGGGGCCGATCAGGGCGACTTTCATGCGAGTTTCTCCGGTCGTCGTGGTGGTTAGAAAATTGTGGTGACGACTAAGGTGTATCCGCCGCTTTTTGCCACGAAGACACGAAGAAAGGCGAAGGCGCGAAGTGTTTTTCTTTATTTTCCCTTCGTGTCTTCGAAAAACTTCGAGCCTTCGTGGCTTTTAGCGACTTAAAGTCAAGTGCGTTAGCAGTTACAAATTGCGGAATGCTATTACGTAACTAATGCGTTGGCGCCGCCTGCAGAAAGCCGCCAGGCCAAAGCTGGGCGAGTCTGTAGCGGGCTCAATGCGTAACTCGTAATCCGTAAAGGCATCACGCGTTACGCATCACGCATCACGGGCTTGGCTTCCCGGGGCAACTTGTCTGACAAGCAATTTCATTCCTTGTCTGCGTGCGGGCGCTCATATTGCCTGCCTTCAGTCTAGCACGAGAAGATGAAAGACATCTGAAATTCGCGGGGCGACTGGATGTCAATTCATTCATCTTCCGCCAGCTACGAAAGCGCCTCGGCCTGCATCTGCTTGCGCAGCCCGGTCTTTTCCTTCTTGGGCAGGAAGGTGCGCATGGCGATGCGCATGTTGCGGGGCAGATTTTCCCAGAAATCCTTCTGCTTGATGCGACGCCAGATGGGCCCGGGCCGCAGATAGAACTGGCGATAGGCCCGGCGGTACATCTCCTCCACCAGTTCGGCGGTGAGATCGCCCATCTCGTAACGGGCGTGCTGCTCGAAGAAGACGTAGTCTTCCCAATCCTGAATCAGCAGGCGGCCATTACGTTTGACTTGCTCCCATACCTTGGTCCCGGGATAAGGCGTCATCATGCTGAAATTGGCGATGAGCGGGTCCAGCTCGATGGCGAAGTTGATGGTGTCCTGCATGGTCTCGCGGGTGTCGCCCGGCAGACCGATGATCATAAAAGCGATGGTTTCGATGCCCACCTCTTTGGTGATCCTGAACGCTTCGCGGATGGTGTCCAGGTCGATGCGCTTGTCGATGGTCTTCAGAATCTCGGGATTGCCCGTCTCGACGCCGAAAGCGGTGCGCTTGAGCCCCGCCTCCTTCAGAAGCCGCATCAGCTCATAATCCACCAGGTTGGCGCGGATGCCATTGACGAAGATCCAGGGCACATGATTCAGCTCTTTTTCGATGAGCAGCTCGGCGATGCGATAAAGGCGCTTCTTGCGGATGTTGGCGCTGTCGTCCAGCACGCCGATCTCCTGCGCGTCCAGGTCCCGCACCAGATGCTCCCATTCGGCAATGACATTCTCGGGCGTGCGACTGCGCCATTTGACGGGCATGATGCTCTGAGAGCAAAAGGTGCAGCGGTAGGGACAGCCGCGGCTGGTGAGGATGCTGAAGCTCTTGGAACCATCCACCGCATCGGTGGCGGGCTGCAGGTTGGTGTAGCCTTCCATCTTGAAGAGGTGGTACGCTGGCCAGGGCAGGCTATCCAGATCGTTGATGGCGGGCCGATCCGGGTTGCGATGATATTCGCCATCCGTTGTTTTGTAGCTGACGCCCAACACCTCATTCCACACGCCCTTGGCCGGGTCCATCAGTTCGGCAGTGGAAAAGGTGGGATGATGTTTCAGAAAATCCTCGACCTTGTTCGAAATCTCGATCCAGGTTTCTTCCCCTTCGCCCCGCACCACGATGTCGATATTGCCGCTGTCCAGGGATTCAAAATCCAGGTCTTCGGAGACGACGCTGGGGTGCGGGCCGCCGATGACGATGGGGACATCGAACACCTTTTTGATCTCCGCGGCGTGACGCCAGGCCTGTTTGACCTGGGGCGTATTGGCTGTGATGCCCACCAGATTGGGTTTGTATTCCTGGACAAAATCGCCCAGAGGCTGCTCTTCGATATCCGCATCGAAAATATACACTTCATCCCCCCGTTCCTCAGAGACCGCGCCCAGATAGGCCAGTCCCATGTGCGGGCTGGTGCGGGTGTCGATGGGAAGTCGGAAGCGGGGGTTGATTAACAAAACACGCATGGACGTGATACCTCTCAGAAATTGATAGACGTGATGTGTTGTAAGCTGCGTGGATGATCAGTCGACGATGCGAACTCGCCGAATTTGATACACCCTGACCTTATCAGATGCACACCAAAACGAAAAAGATACAACGCAACGCTGTGAGATTATATGTCTCAGGTCTGGAGTTGTCAAATTATTATGAACTCTTTCATAAAAATTATTGGTTTTTCGTGACTGCCAGGGGCGTTTTCGCTTGAATCAACTTGACATGTTCCTTCGGCAACGATTCAGACCCTTGCATGCTTCGGTTCTGGCTGAAAACCACGCATCATACCGCCAAGGTGACAAGAATCTGTAATCTGTCAGGTTTGAGTGGAATTCGGTTTCGTTCAGGGCAGGCTGTCATGCGTCATGCCTTGACCTTTGACGCTTGACGTTTTACGATCCTGTCGACGCCTCCAGCCTATGCAATGTGTCATGCAAGCTGTATCGATGGGGCATTTGCTCCACGGGATGCTTGTTGATAGAATCATCGTGAGCGCTGCGCCCTCTTCTTTCGCTTCATAAACGGCGATTCACAATGCGGTCGCCATGAGCGATAGCTCACCACATAACGAACGAAAATGGAACGCAGAAACCTCTGATGCACACAGATTTTCGCAGATTGTTTTGATTTGGGTGCGTCCCAAATGAGTTGGAAAGTTAAAATAATCCATTCATTAACGGGGCGCTTCGCGCCCGCCGCCAACGCCGGGGGATGAAGTCCCCCGGCTAGAAACAGCGCCCCTGCGGGGCTAGCCGGATTTATCCGGCGCTGTTTTGTAGCCCGGCGACTTCATCGCCGGGCGGACGTGGCAAACGCTTCAACCGAAAAAGGACGCACCCTTTTGATTTTAGTAACTACTAAGGTCGCCACCCGAAAACCACCAAGAACACTAAGACACAAAGGCACAAAGGGGAATTTATACATTTTTTCTTCGTGTTCTTAGTGCCTTTGTGCCCTTTGTGGTTTGTTAACCGGGGTACGTTAGCAGTTACTGATTTTATCTGTTTTTATCTGCGTAGATCGGCTTTTTCTGCGTCATCTGCGTTCTATTTACGGAACAGTCCAACGGCGGGCAAGCCCGCGCCGATACCGATGAAAGACGAGGACACGGATTGACACGGCCTTCGGTCACAGATTTTTTGAATTATCCGTGTTTTTCTGTGTTCATCCGTGTTCTATTTTCAAAGCAGTTGCCAAAATCTCCCAAAAGGCCCTTAATTATTCCTGAATAGGACGGAATATTACTAACAGTTCAGGAAATCCACTTGCCGTTAGCGGCAGTGACTGGTATAATGATAAAAAAATCAAACGCGGGAGGATGCAGTGAAGTCCAGCTATAGATGGTTGCCTTATGCTGGATGGAGCAAATGGCAAAACCGGTCTCCGAACGAGTTGCATAGTGACGCATTTCGGTAGCGAAAGGAGACTTCTCGGCTGAGTGGACGGCGATGGTCATTGAATCGCTATCGGTGGCGTCATCATGCGCGTCATTCGTTGCTCTTTCACTTATTCTATTACTCTGTAGGAGGAGAGGTTTATGAACCGTATCGGAGCGCCATCCTGGCGGGCAAGGCTGTTTGCTGTCAGCATGAGTATGTTCTTTTTCTCCCTGTTGGTGGGAGGGGTTGTGTCGTTGATGGGGGGGCTTGCCTCACCTGTCTTTGCGGACCCGAACGCCCCTCACGGCAAATCAACATTGGGGGATTACGTCTGGTATGACAAAAACAATGACGGGGATCATTTAACCCCTGGCGAAAGCGAGTATGGAGGCGGCATCAACAACGTCGTCATCGATCTCTATCTGGATGCGAATCTCAACGGCATACCCGATAGCGGCGAATACGTTACCACTACTGTCACAGGGGACGATCCCGATACGTCGGGCACCCAAACCGGGTGGTATAACTTTGATGTCACGGCCGATGGCAATCAGTACATCGTCGTCATCAAGGAAAGCAACTTTGCGCCGGGCGGCCCGCTGGAGGGGATGCTCTACACCAGCGGGGATGTTTATACGAACGTTGTTTTTCTTCCCGGGCTGATCGCTACTTATCTGGACGCGGATTTCGGCTACGTAAAACCGGGCGTCGTCCTGACAAAAACCGTTGCGCCCGGGGCCGCGCGGGTGGGGGACAGCGTCATCTACACCTACACCGTGAACAATATTGGTGACACGCCTTTGATCACCGTATCGGTGACCGATGACAAATGTTCTCCCGTCACAGGCCCTGTTTCAGGAGACGGCAACAGCAACGGGCGGCTGGACACCGACGAAATCTGGACTTTCACCTGTCAGCATACAATTCAGAGCACGGACTCTGATCCCCTCATCAACCATGCCCAGGTGCAAGGCACGCCCTCCGATAATAACGGGGACGTTTTGCCCAACGCCACGCCCATCACCGACACAGACACAGCCCAGGTGGATGTGGCGCATCCCCAGATTAAAGTGGTGAAGAGTGTGGATCGCACCACCATCACCGCAGGCCAGTCGGTCACCTACACCTATACGGTCTCCAATCCTGGTGACGTGCCCCTGCATCCGGTAAACATGAATGATGACAAATGCAATCCGGTGGTGGGGCCGGTTTCGGGAGACAACGGCGATAGCATCTTGCAAGTGGGCGAGACCTGGACCTACACCTGCACCACGGCTCTCTCTGTGGACACCACAAACACGGTGACCAGCACCGGAACGCCCAGTGACGACAACGGCGATCCCCTTCCGGGCATGACGCCCGTCACCGATACAGACACCGTGGATGTGGATGTCGTCGCCCCTGGCATTGCTGTCACCAAGACCGCTTCCGCCGAACATGTCTATCCTGGCTCGACGGTGCATTACACTTACACGGTGAATAACACGGGCGATGTCCCGCTGAGCGTCAACAAGAATGCCAACACGGGGGTTGTCGACGACAAGTGCTCTCCCACTGCTTACCTCGACGGCGATGGCAACACCAACGGCCTGCTGGATCTGACCGAAACCTGGCGCTTCATCTGCTCCACGGCTCTGAACGTGGACACCACCAATGTGGTCACCGCCACGGGCTCGCCCAGCGACAACAGCGGCAATCCTTTCCCCGGCGTCGATGATGTTCAGGATACGGACACAGCGGATGTGGATGTCATCAATCCCAAAATTCAGATCGTCAAGACAGCGAGTACGGCCAGCGCATCGGTGAGCGACACCGTCACCTACACCTACACGGTGACCAATCCCGGCGATGATCCGCTTAGCAATGTGAGCGTGGCAGACAACCTCTGTTCACCCGTCACTGGCCCGCGATCGAACGATGACGCCAACGGAAATGGCAAGCTTGATCCGGGCGAGACCTGGATTTACACCTGCGATTATCAGATCAAGCTTTCTGATCCCGACACCGTGGTGAACAAGGCCACCGCCACGGGCGATGACAGTCTGGGCAATTCCGTGGATGATGATGATACGGCCAGCGTCACCGTATTGCGAGGAAGCATTGGCGACTTCGTCTGGTGGGACATCGATGAAGACGGCGTGCAGGATGCGGGCGAACCGGGCATTCCGGGCGTCACTCTCACCCTGACCGATGATGTCGTCCGTCACGCCACCACTGACTCCAGCGGCATTTACACATTCAGCAACCTCCCGCCCGATGACTACACCGTCACGGTGGACGCCTCCAACTTTGCTACGGGCGGCGTTCTGCATAATTGGAACGCCACCTCTCCCAACCCTCCCACCATCACCAAAAACCTGGCTGCTGGCGAGAACTACCCGGACGCGGATTTCGGCTTCAGCATCGACTCCGCCTACACCCTCACCAAACAACTGAATAACGCCCATCCCGACGCCATCCGCACCGGCGACGCCATCAGCTTCACCATCCGCATCACCAACACGGGCGACACCTGGCTGGCGGTTTTGCCCCTGGTGGATACGTATGACACCGACTATCTCAGCTATGGATCGGGCACATTCTACGCCACGCCCGATTCCGATGATCATAGCAATGACGGACAGATCAACTGGAGCGACATCACCACAGCCGTAGGTGACATCGCGCCAGGAGCCAGCGCCTCCGTCATCGTCTGGTTCACGGGCCGGGCCGACACCACCCCCCTGCCTGGCGATGTGACCACCAACGTCGTCACCGGCACGAATGTCCTGGCCGATCCCGATGGTCCTTCCGGTCCTCTTGGCCATCTGGGATCGGTGGATGACGTTTCCGATCAGGCTCCGGTCAAGATCACTCAACCCACCGGCGTGACCCTGACCGACTTCGATTCCCGGCCCGAAGAGGACGCCGTGCAGCTTTCCTGGCGCACTCTCAGCGAGAGCAACATCGTCGGCTTCCAGATAATGCGTCAAAGCGGCCTTCGCGGTGACGCCGAGCTGATCGCCACCCTGCCCTCCCGCTGGTCGGGCATGGACCGAGGCGGTGAATATCACTACCTCGACGCGAATCTGTCTTCGGGCCTGTACGTTTACACTTTGCAGGCGGTTCTCTTTGACGGCAGCGTTGTGGATGTCGGTCTGACACGCGCACTAATCAGAGATGATCGAATTTCGCATTAACTCCTGAGTCCACTGCGAAAAGATCATTTCAACACGGAGACGCGGTGGTCGCGGAGAAACCCATCTCCAAATCTCTCCTTTTTCTTCCTCCGTGCACTTTGCGTCTCCGTGTTGATGGTTTTTCCAGTAGCCTGACAATGTCGCATTACGTCATTCCGAGAGTGCGGAGCGACCGAGGAATCCAACATGAAGGACGCTTCGCTGGATTTCTCCTCCCTTCGGTCATCGGAATGACGTATTTGGAGGGAATTTGACATTGTCGAAGTAGGGCCAGGCCTGATTCTTCAGTTAATTCGCACATGGGCGGATTCCTTCGCGATATCCGCCCATGTGCTGCAGATCGGCTCTTTCATTGCTCAAGGCGCTTCTCGCATATTCAGCAATTTCAAGTTAAACTTATGGAGAGGCAAGGGATCGATTTCATCCTTCCCAGCCTCCCTTTCCCAAATCTCATTTTTTCTTTCTCCGTGCGCTCTTCGCCTCCGTATCGAAGGCTTTTTCAGAAGAGTCAATACTCAACGTGGCCAGCGTTGCAGCGAAACGGGGGGAAATTATTTGGGTGCGTCCCAAATGAGTTGGAAAGTTAAAATAATCCATTCATTAACGGGGCGCTTCGCGCCCGCGGCCAGCGCCGGGGGATGAAGTCCCCCGGCTAGAA
>JALWDV010000491.1 GCA_027036755.1 Anaerolineae bacterium | reverse complement strand
CGCCCGGGCCAGATGCTGAAGCTCCCGGAGGTATTGTTCTCCCTGGGCGCTGTCGGGAGCGCCGACGATTGCCGCCACGGCGTCGGGCCGATGCTGGCGCAGGCGGGCGAAGGCCTCGATGAAGACGCGCTGTCCCTTCCACGGGACGATGCGCCCGATCACGCCTATCAGCGGCGCATCAAGGGGGACGCCCAGCGCGTTTCGCACTGCGGCGCGGTCCACCGGCGTTGCGAAGCGTTCCAGATCAACGGCGTTGGGAATGACGCGATAGGACGGCGGCGCGCCAAGGCGTTGCAGTTGGTGTTGCGCCACGGCCTGCGAGATGAAGATCATGCCGCTCAGCCTGGGAGCCAGCAGCAGCCGGTCATAGGTGGATGGAGCCACCAGGGAGCGGCTATGGACGAGCATGGGGCGGCGGGCGCGCCATGCCGCCAGCACGCCGTGCCGCACCAGGGGCAGGCTGTCGTTCAGGTGCACCAGCGCGGGATCGTACTCAGCGATGACGGCAAGCAGCGCATTGGCGACCGGCCAGACGTCCCGCCGCCAATAGTGCAGGGTTCCGGCCAGATGCCACAAGCGGGACACCCCGGGCGTTTTCCGGGCGCTTTCGCCAGCTTTCCCCTGACGTATGGCGTCCACCGGGCCTGCTGTGCGTTTTTCCCACTGGGGCGTGCGCACTCGCACCACCGGAACGCCCATGTTCTCGAAGCCGGTGAATTCGTTTTGCCGCGAAAGCGCCACCATGGGACGCCAGCGGGTGCGGTCCAGCCCCTGCAGCAGGCGGGCCAGGCTGATGATCGAGCCACCCGGATGGGGGGCCAGGTCGATGTAGAGGATGCGTTTTGACATGGGCGATGCCGCAGTCGGCTTATGAACATTGACAAAATAATCCGGTTATAGACCCGGGGCGCTTCGCGCCCGCCGCCAGCGCCGGGCGATGAAGTCCCCCGGCTAGAAACAGCGCCCCTGCGGGGCTAGCCGGATTTATCCGGCGCTGTTTTGTAGCCCGGCGACTTCATCGCCGGGCGGACGTGGCAAACGCCACTATTGCCGATTTTATTTGTGAACATTCATAAGTGACTCCACTGCAAAAAGGTCATTTCACCACGGAGACACGGAGGACACGGAGAAAATAGTGGTAGTTCACAGAGAAATTTCTCTCCAAATCTCACCTTTTTCTTCCTCCGTGCGCTCTGTGCCTCCGTGTTGAAGGTTTTTTCAGTACAGCCATAAGTCGACTTGGAAGGGCGCTTAAGCGCCCTGGGCCTGACGGGCTCGACGAATGAACCTTTTCTCCGCCTCGTAGGTCAATAGCGCCTCGGCCTCGGCCAGCGAAGACGCCCAGAACGGCGTGAACAGCGCCTCCTCCGAGTGCTTGTTGGTCGGCTGCGGCGCCTGACGCGTCGGGCTGGACAGGCGCATGAGAAAATATCGCTCATCGCGCTCGATATGCTTGTTGCGAAAATCGAAAGACGTGTGCAACTCGCCGAGATCGCGGATGATCTGCAAATGGCAATAGCCGCTCTCCTCGCACACCTCGCGCAGCGCTGCCTCCTCGGGCGTCTCCCCCTCCTCGATATGCCCTTTGGGAAGGCGGACCTCGTGAATCGGCTTGCCATTCCGTTCGACATCACGCTTCAGCAGCAGAACGCGGCCTGCATCATCCAGCACCACGCCGCCGGCGGCCCGATAAAAAACCGTCTTTCGTTTCTTGCTCATTCCTCGATTCCAGGCAACGATGAGGGGGAGGGAATTTCATCCGGGGCGGACACCGTTTCCAGATCATTCAACACCATGAGCACGCCCAGCACCATCTGTCCCAGCCTGATGCGATCGCCGTGGGTGATAACCCGGCGCTGCACCTGATCGCCATTCACCAGTACGCCGTTGGCGCTGGCGAGATCATAAATGACGAAAGCGCCCTTTTCATAGCGAATCCGGGCGTGCTGCCGCGAGATGGTGCGGTCATCCAGAGCCACGTCGTTGTGCTCGCTTTCCCGCCCGATATCCGTGATCTTTTGCAGGCGATACTCCTGGCCCGCGTAAGGCCCGTTGAGCGCCACAACCCAGGCCAGAGGCAAATCGTTTTCATAATTGTTCTTGATGCGAATCGTATCCGAGCCGGTGGGCGTCATCCGTTGCGGGGTGATGGGCCTTTCTTTGGTGGTGACAGGCTGCAAGCCGTGAGGCGGCGTAGGCGTTGGATGCAACCCCGATCTTTCGGGAGACGCATCTGCATGGGGGGGGAGCGCAACCGCCGCTTCGTCATCGTCCATAACCTCAACGCCAACGCCCAGCCCATAAAGCAGCAGACAAAACAACGAGACAATGGTCGCAACGACGCCCAACACCGCCAGCGCATCGATGAACGCGGCTGGCAAGCCCACCGCCAACGTCGGCGAAAAGCTCAGAACGACGCTGGGGATCACCACAATGGCGGTCGCCAGAGAGAGCCATCGGCAAAGCGGCGTCCGATAGCCATTGCTCTGGCTGTCGAAAAATATCCACAGCGTGGTGACGAAAGTGATGGCGAAAGCAATGGCCACGCCCCAGCTATACCAGCCATTGATGAGTTGGGTGACAGTCATATAAGAAGTCATAATCGGTTCGTTCGGATGAAGAACGGGAGCGAAAACGCCGCTCACAGATGCTTGAACGAAAAGACCGCGTCGCCGATGGCGATATGGTCTTCGTCTTGCAACAACTGCCGCACGATGCGCTCGCCATTGACGAACGTGCCGTTGACGCTGGCGATGTCCTGGATATAAATCTGCGGATTGCCAATGCCCGGCTCGACCAGCAACCGCGCATGATGGCGCGAGACCGTTTCATCCTCCAGGATGATGTCGTTGTCGGTCTCGCGGCCAATCGTCACGCCTTTTCTTTTGATGCGATAAAGCTTGCCGCGGTGCGGGCCATTCAGCGCCACAAGCCAGGAGAATGTAGGAGATTCATCGGGCAGCAGCAACGTTTCGGGCGTCGTTCTATTCACGGTGGCGTTGGCTTCGGTTTCAGTCGTCAGTTCAGAAGGTTCCATAAGCAGATGTCAATCCTGGCAGGGGCTGGAGAAAATGAGCTCGACCGCCCCCATCCTGATTCTATCCCCATCGAAAAGACGCTGTTGACGCACGCGCTGGGCGTTCACAAACAGGCCGTTTGTGCTATCCAAATCATAGATGATGAACTGCCCATCTTCGTAACGAATGCGAGCATGTTGGGCGCTGATGGTCAGATCGTGCAGCAGAAAATCCGCCAGGGTGGGGTGCCGCCCGATAAGCGTATCCGCGGAGACGATCTCGAAATGCCTGCCCTGATCCCGGCCCGATGTGACGGTCAGGCACGCGGCGGGCTGAGAAGAAGCGGGCTCGGTCTCGATGAGCA
>JALWDV010000490.1 GCA_027036755.1 Anaerolineae bacterium | reverse complement strand
CATATCGAGTCAGGTTTCGTCACATAACATCACATTACGTCACATAACGCTACATAACGCCTCGTGACGCCACATAACGCCACATAACGTCACATAGCATCACATGACATCACATCACGTCACATAACGACATATAAGGACACGTAACGACACATAACGACACATAACGCCCCATAGGGCCACAAAACGCCACATGACGCCACACAACGCCACATTACGCTACATAACGCCACATAGCACCACATGACACCACATAACACTAGATATCAGCACAAAACACCACATAACACCAGATAACACCCATTACACCACATGACACCACATAATACCAGACAACGTCAAATAACGTCTAATGTCGTCTCGTAACATCCCATAAAGTCAGGTAACGTCACATATCAGCACAGAACACCACATAACACCACATAACACTCATAACACCACATTACACCACCTAACACCACATAACGTCAAATAACGTCAAATGACGTCACATAATATGACATAAAGTCAGGTAACGTCACATAACATCACATAGCGTCATATAACGCGACATAACACCACATATCAGCACATAACACCACATATCACCACATAACACCCATTACACCACATGACACCACATAACACCACATAACGTCAAATAACGTCAAATGACGTCACATAATATGATATAAAGTCAGGTAACGTCACATAACATCACATAACGTCATATAACGCCACATAACGCCACATAACGCCACATATCATCACATAACGTCACATAATGACACATTACGACACATAACGACAAATAACGCCACATGACGCCACATAAGGCCTCATAGCGCCTCATAACGCCACACACCGCCATATTGCGCCACATAACGCCACGTAACGCCACATAACACCACATAACACCTCATATCAGCACATAACACCTCCTAACACCACATAACAGCCATAACACCACATGACACCGCGTAGCACCACATAACGTCAAATGAAGTCACATAACAATACATAACGCCAAATAACGCCACATAACGCCACATAACGCCACATAACGT
>JALWDV010000489.1 GCA_027036755.1 Anaerolineae bacterium | reverse complement strand
CCACCCAGGCTACCAGTTGCTTCTTACGCAGATGTCGGTTCAGACGGCGAAGACGTAGTGGAGGATCGGTTTGGATCTCCAGGCCTGTCAACACGGTGACCTGGGCTTTGCGTCCAGCCACCATATCTTGGGGGATTTCGAACCACACCTTGCGGGATTTTTCGAGCATGGCGGTCAGGCGAAAGAACCCATACACGCCCAGCAGTTCATGAGCCGGTCGTTTGATTAAACGAGCATACCGCTTTTCGAGAGCGACATCTTCGGGCCAGCGGTTGGCCAGCTTCTCTAACGCCTGGAGATAGGTGGCCTCGTCGATCTCCTCGAATACGCCGCGTCGCAGCAGGAAGAAAAGCCTATACCGGCGGGCTGGAAACCCAGGGTCCTGGCCCCGTTCGTCCAGGATGGCGGCCTCGAAATTCGCGTTTCGGAAGGTAAGCAGCGGCGCCAGAATACCCTCTTCTTTGTAACGGCGATGCATGGCCGCAGCTTGTCTGGCACTTTTGCCAGTGAGGGCTTCGATGGCCTGTTCCAATCTGGCCACGACCCGAGGCCGCACGTCGGGTTGAAAGAGTCCCTGAGCATGATACCGGGCGGCGTGGAATTCGACCGGTGCGTGTCTGTGCAAATAGCGTTCAAAGTCCTCTGGCGCCTGGTAGGCCTCTTCCACCAGCTCCGTCAACTGTTGGCGGGTGATCGACTGCCCGGAAGCCAGTTTACCAGCCAGAAAGTGATGGACGTACTCGGGCACCAGGGCGATGCTCCAGTTGGGAATGCCATTGGTTTTGGCGTGACGTCCCAGGCGGCCGAAGCGCTGGATGAATTGGCTGGAAGTGCGGGCTTCGAAGATCAGAATGTCTTTGCCCGTGGGACCCTGGAAGTCGATGCCCACCTCGATGGTGGAGGTGCCGACGGTGACGGGGCGTTGCAGGGCGGTTTCCCGTTCCTGATCCGAGGAGAATCCATGCACTTCGCCCACCGGAATGTGGGGAAATCGTTCTCGCAGGGTCTGGGCCAGGGTCATGGCGCCGGCCACGGAATCCAGAATGGTCACCAGTCGGGCCTGGGGGTATCTAGCCAGAAATCGGTCGATCTCCGGCAGATACTCCATCAGCGTTGCCATGCCCTGCCAGCGTTGCAGGTTGGCTGGCAGCAGGGTGAGGCGCACGGGCTGGGCGATGGTGCGGGCGGTGGGCGAATCAGAAGGCTGCCCCTGCACCATCTCCACGGGTAGCCCTAACCTGTGGCGTAGCCAGGGCAGCACAGGCGAATCGGGCGTGGCCGAGGCGAAGATGAAGACCCGTCCCAAATGGGGATTGATGGCCTGCAACGTGGCCAACAAAAAGGCCACATCGGCCATCTGTTTGACGTTGTAAAGGTGGAATTCATCGAAGATGAACAGGCGATACTGCCCCAACATGGAAAACAATCGCTGGCTTAGCCCACCTGGTCCCTGGTATAAACCAAAGAAGGTGTAGAACAGGATGTCGGGATTGGTCAATACGGTGGCCTCCCAGTTGAGAAGTCGCTCCAGGGTGGGCGCGTGGCGATGGAGATCGAGCCTCGCCTGCCATCTGTCAAGCTGCTTGCTGTCGACGCGCAAAAGTCGATAGGCGTCATGGGGGTCCAACCAGGGCTTTAGGGTGCGCGCTTGATCGCGGATGAGCTCGTTGGTAGGGTAAACGCCGAAGGCGGGGACGCCATGATTGATGGTGTAGGCGTAGCTGCCCAGGGTCTTGCCGCTGCCCGTGGGCGTCACCAGAAAGAGGCATAGGGTCTGTTTCTGACGCAATGCCTGGTCGGTGAGTTGGTACACCTGGCGCTGATAGGCGTAGGGTTGCCAATCTTTCAGCCACGGCCCAGGCACCTGCTCATAGGCCAGTGGTGCGATATCCACGGTCAGGGCGTTCATCGTCGTTTCCTTCGTCGGGTTTTTCGAGGCAGTCGGGCCAGGAATCGCATGTTTGCGGGCAGATAGACCTTGTCATCGCCGAATTGGGCGATGTAGTAATCCGTTTCTGCGAAGCGCGCCCGGCTGATCAGTCGTGTGGGCAGACTGGCAGCCAGGATATCGCAGAAGAGGGGGTCGTCATCAAGGTCTCGCCAGTTCAAAAGAGGTTCACTGAAGAAGTCCCCATGCCGACGCATCACGCTATCCGCTTTTTGCAGGCGTACACGCGCTTTGCCTGGGAATTTGCCCAGTCGAATGCGCACCGATTGCCCATGGAGAAGGCCGAGCAGGGCGGGGGAAGGGGGAAGCTCGGCTTTCTCGTTCACCAGCAGGTAGCATCGAAACCGGGAACCGGGTCGCAACATCCGGGCGAAGCCCCAGTCGGGGTAGCCCAGGGATGGGAGCTTGGAGGGAAAGGCATAGCTCTCCCGCAGGGTGTTCCATTGCACCAGGCGATGGCTTACCTGCAGGGCCTGGCCCGGCGTGATGTAGATGCGGCCATTGAGGGGCGTCAGTTCTTCGATATAGTGGGGCTGCTGCTTCAGGCGGGCATAGGTGTAGGTTTCGCCATGCACCAGCCCTAACGCGTAGGTCAGGGCGTAGTTGTGGAGAAAGGCGCCGGTTTCGTAGACTTTGCCTCGCTCCACCGTGGCGTAGAAGACGTAGTCCAGCAGCTCGATTTCTCCCCGGTAGATCTCCATGGCGACCTCCGGTCAAACGATGAAGCTGGCCGAATGGACATGCAGTTCCTTCAGGAATGGGGCCAGCCTTTCCACATCCCGATTGAGCTCACGCACCTCGTTCAGGATGGCCTTCATATCCTCGCCCGTGACCACCTGCACACGTCCGGCCACGTTTCCCTTCAGGGTTTCGATGACCTGATTCGCGTGTTTCTGGAAGTCGTCCAGGCTGAGTCCTCGTTCCACCATGTCGATCTCGCTATCGTCCATGAAGGCGTCGTAGAACGCCTGGGTGAATTCCAGGTTGGCGAAGAGTTCCACGTCGGAAAAGGCGATGGCCAGCACATGGTTGCGCACGAAGCCCTGCCGCGTGCCTTCCTTGCCGTAGCGGGTGGTACGCAAAATGTTGCCGAGCACATAGGTGAACTCGTCCATCGTCAGGTCGACGGTGGTTTCTACTGCGGGCAGGAAGACGCCGGGCGTGGTGTAGTCGTATGCGGTGATGGTGCCCGAGGTGTGTTTGGCTTCATCGATGACGTTGAACTTGACCTGTTTTTGGATCAATTCGTAGGGCCGGACCGAGAAGCAGGTGTCGGTCATCAGTCGGGCCTTGCGCGCGCCTTCGCCTTCCACCGCGGCATAGCCGTAGATCAGGCAGTCGGGGCAGTGGGTGCAGAGGCCTTCGGTGAGGTAACAGTCTTCATAATGCTCTTTGAGTGCAAGGGCTTCCTCACCGAAAATGACTTGGCCCTTCTGGATAGCGTAGGGGAAAATGCCATATTGCCGCAACAGGGCTTTGCCCGTGCGTCGTTCGGGCGCTACCTGCTTGCGCTTGAACATGACCAGACGAGTGGTAGGTTCGGGGCGCTTCAGGCCGGCCGGGGTTTGTTCCACGTCCTGCTGTTCCCCGCCCTCAGTGGTGAAGATGGCGTAGGATTTGGTCTCCCGCAGCAGGATGATGCTGGCATAGCGGTTGGTGGGTGTGCGGGGGATGGTGGGAACGAAGTTCTCGCTGTACTTTTCTTGCAATGTTGATAGGGTCATGGTTTAGGCCTCCTGTTGTGTTTGTTGTTGGGCAGCGCGTTGCTGCTTATAAGCTTCCCAGTGTCGGGATAGATTCCGATCTGTGTAGTAGTAGATCCCATCGGCCAGGCTGTTCTCCAGGCGCAGGAACCGGGCAAAACTGCCTCCAGCCCGGCCCAGGTAGAGGTCATCCACCAATATATCGATGAACTCGCCGACTTTGGCGGATAAATCATTCCTCCAGGCGCGGATGCGGATTTCACCTCGGCCTGAAATCTGGCGGCGTTCCAGGGATTTGAGCAGGGTGCCTGCGGCCAGGCGTTTCAGCTCGGCGATAGCCTGCGGAGATGGCGGCTTGCCGCGGATAGCAGCCTCTCGCATTTCGGGGATCATCTGCTGGGCTTTGCGCATGGCCGAGACGCCCTCCCGAAAGACCAGCTCGTAGCGCCGGGCTTTGCCGCGACCGCTTGTGCCCCGTGGTAGGGCGATCTCCAGCGATTTTTCGGCGATTTTTTCGACTAAACTCATCAATTCACCTCCATGGATGTCAAGAAGAACCTCACAGGCAAGATCAAAGGGATGGAAAGGGGATTGGCCATCATGCTCGCGCCCATATTCTTTATAGAAATGGGCACCGGCTAAGGGATCGGCGTTCAATCGCGCCAGCCGGGCAGCGATATTTTTATCCTTTCCAGGTCGTAGATGGGTGGTCACCGTCCACAAGGCGGCGCTGAGATCCAGGACGTGTTCCAGGCCGCTGCGTCGTCCTCGCCCCCGGCCATACAGCGTGATCTCGTCCATGCGTCCGCCCAGCAGGCTACGCAATGCGGGCGGTGGAGCATCCAAAGTGATGGTGGCTTTGAGTTCGGCGGGATCGGCGACGGGTAGATAGGGGCGCTCGGTCACGTAGACCTTGCAACTGGTCAGGCCGCTGATGACAGTGGCCGCGAACAGGGCCTTGGCCCAGGCCTCGGTGCGGGTGGCGATACGATTGTTCTCATTGGGCTTCTCCTTTTCTGTTTCGCGAGCGGTTTTTTCCCAGGTGACGAGGTAGTAGTGGGGTTGCCCGCGCACGTCGCCCAGGGATATGCGTTCGCCCACGAAGTTGCGACCACCCCGGCCGGCGATTTTGTCTGCTTCCCGTTCCAAAACGTCCTGCAATTCCTCCAACCAGTAAGGATCGAAGCTGCGTCGCTCCAACCACAGCCGGGGCAGGCCGTCATCGTTGCCGTAATCCCGAACGGGAAGGCCGGTCACCCGACGGAAAGGATGAAGCAAGGGCTCGAACAAGCGCACATGTTCAGGCGTGAAGGAGAAGGTGGGCAGGATGTACAGATAAATCCGACGGGAATTTTTGTAATGAGCCGCGGCTGGCAACCCCATGCCCAGCAGTTTACGAAACACGAACTCAAGCTGACAGATGGGACACCACAGGCGATTGCCCTGGGGCGCTTCGATGGCTGGCAAGACCCGATTGGAAAAGACCCGGCCGAAGTCATCCAGGATGCCTGTGCGCAGTTGCTGGGTGTAGGGACTGGCACGGTTGCAGATGGAGCAAACCTTCCCTGTATGGCTTTTGCCCTTCGGTCGAGAGTAACTCTTGAAGTTGTCATCGACAAGATGAATCTCCGGCGCGAAGGAGAGATACAGATGCTCCCGCAAATAGGTTTCAAGTTCCTCGCGCCAGCCGAGATTGGCCACAGCAGCCTGTCGGCCTTTCTCCGTGTCCAGCGAGGCGAAGGCGGCCAGCACCTTGCGATGCAATCGCTCGATGACCTCGGCTGGGGGCAAGGCCTCGGCCGGGCGATGGGCAAAGTCCGACCCGCGCAGGAAGTGATAGGCTACAGGCAAGGTATATTTACCAGGTCCACCTTTCGCCCACAATGTTCCCACTTCCCGTAAGGCATCCTTTACGGTGGTTGGCACCTCGAAATGATGGGGGAACCATTCAATGGGATCTTCTTCCGGCGCAAGAGCCCTGAGCAGTTTATCAGCATAAAACAGATAGTGACGGGCCCGCACCAGATGTTCGCGAAAGATGCGCGGGGTATCTTGGCTCATCAAAAATCGATTCCATACCGTGTCTGTTGTCCATTTCTCAGGCAGTTCTTGCTTTCCCAGCAGACCGTTGATGTCTTTCCGAATGACCGATACATTAGGTTCGCTGATTGCCAGGGAAGTTTCTTTAACAAAATCGAGTAGATCGGCAATATCAGCAAATTGAAATACAAATGGCTCGAAATCATATTGTTTGGGACGCTGGGCAGCTCTGATAACATCACGGTTACCGGCCCCTAATTCAGAGATGGTCGAGATTACAACATCAACGACCGCATCAATATCCAGCCCCCTTTGCAGGATGTCGTTCCTCGCTGGTCCTAGATACACAGTACCCGTGGCGAAGTAGAGCAGGGGGAAGAAGCCAAGCGCTTGCGCCAGTTGCTGAGCCACAGCCTGATGGATGACGTTGGTCAACACGCCTCGCACATCCTTGATCTCGTGGTAGTAGAGCGCATATCGGCCAGGCGGCGATGTGGGGGCGAAAAGGGGCGATAGATCGGCAAGATAGCCTCGCAAGGACGCCACCGTCTCGGCCGGGGTTTTCACCGAGGCCAGGGTGTCGGCGATACGCACCAGCAGCCACAGCCGCGTGGCTTCGGGGTCGCTGCTGAGCAGCAGATCGCCGTGTTTGGTGCTGCGCTTGTGCACGTTGGCCGCTCGCAAGAGATGGTCATCCACGTCGCCCGCGAACGCAGGCAGCCCCAATCGCTCATACTCTTCTCGCAAGCGGGATAGGGGAATGCTGAATTGAGATGTCCCCAGCAATTCGACGTCGGGGGCTTTGTGCACTTCGTGGGTCGTGTATAACGCCAATCCCTTGCGATAAGTCGCTTCCGTAAGTCCAGGGATGGACAGGCCTTGATCAGCCAAAAATGCACAGAGCCGATGCAGGCCGAAAACGCCATTCACAATATGGGCGAAGTGGGATTGCTCGGGCAAATGAGCATACTCCGGTCCGCCTTTGACCAATACCAAATGATAGTTGGCCGCCAGCATGGCTGGGATCACCTGGTCGAGATAATCCTCGAGGATTTGGGTGAGTTCGTCTTGGGTCAGCATAGGCATTTCACCAAAGAGAGAATGAAACTCGTATTTATCTCCATCCTACCACACCCATCCCCCCACATCCGTGGGGTTTAGGTGTCATCCTCATACAATCTCGCCATCTTTTCCACCGATTCCTGCATCGCCTGCCGCAGCTCCGGCCCGCCCAACACGATGCAGTGTTCGCGATAGCGCATGAGAAATTGCCGGGCGCGGAAGATATCCCCCGTGCTGCCATACACCACCGCGCTGCCATCTTCCTGGCGTTTGACCTCCTCGATGAGGATCCAACGGGATCGGGAAACACCCCGCCGCGCGACCGCGGGCGATAATCGATAGATGACCTCATAACGGGGAGGAGAGGGCGGCTCGGGCGGAATCCTCTCGGGCAATACCTCGATCTCTTCGATGCGATCCATCCGATAGTCCACATACCGACGCATCTCATAGCGTCCTTTGGGGCCTACTGTATATCGACAATAGCCCCGCACGTAGAAATGACCATCTTCGAAAAAGGGCGGTTCGAAGATGTCGACGATATGTACGCGCGGTTGTTCATCCGTCTGTTGAGGCGAACGATAGCTCAGGCTTACCCGAAGTTTCCACTCCAACGCCCGGGCCAACGCCTGCCATACGGATGCTAAAATGGGCTCTTCATCCCGACGGGTGAGCCGCAGGCGCAACAGATGCCGTTGCCGTAGCATTTCGGTCCGCCGATCCACGGATAAAAAAAGCCGCAGACGGTCTACCAGCGCCTGCACCTCATCGTGGTGAGGGGATTCCTCATCAAAGGTTTCTTCCAGCCAGGCCAGAGTGGCCAGGTCCTCGTCGGGCAGGTCCAACAACGGGGTCCAGGTGTCCAGAATATCATAGACGCGGCGTTTGCGAGCATACCGAATGACGACGCCAAGGTGCTCGCGAATCCGCTGGATATCATTTTGGAAACGCTTGTTCAAAACCTTCCCCTTCGCACCGCCATACGCCTCTTCCCCTTCCGCCTGCAACACGGCCGAAATCAACGCCTCGCGGTCCGCGGACCCACGTTGCAAGCGCCGTAGAATGGCCAGGCACCGCCGGAGAACCAACCAATGACTTTCCCGTATTCCACTCATGGGTGTTTTGAGTTCTTTGGAAAAATGATCATTGGATGCACTGCAAAAAGATTTTTCAACACGGAGACACGGAGGACACAGAGAAAAAATAAGGGGGTTCACGGAGAAAATCCTCTCCAGACCTTATCTTTTTTCTTCGCGCCTTCGTGTCTTCGCGGCCTTTTTTAGGAAAGCCATCATTTACAATCGACCAAGATGCCAAACAGAAAAATTGATACCTGAGACTGCTTACGAGAATACCAAACCCTACCTACTCTGTCAACACAAAGGGACTAGGCATCGTCCAAGACTACGCTCGGAAGATGAGGCCCCTTTGGGGCGGTTGACAAAGAAAGTGTGAGTGATTATGCTCGTTTCAACATTGCGAAACGGGAGTCCGAAATGAAAGGCAGATTCAGTCAGTGCTACGAAGCGTATCTGAACGGCAGTTATGATTGCGTCGACCGGATCGTGCTCAATGCTTCTGGACACTGGCGTTTTTTGAATTGGGGGCGTCCTATTTCGATTGAAGAAGCCGCAACGCCGCCAGCGCCGGGGGGGATGAAGTCCCCCGGCTAGAAACAGCGCCCCTGCGGGGCTAGCCGGATTTATCCGGCGCTGTTTTGTAGCCCGGCGACTTCATCGCCGGGCGAACGTGGCGAACGCTTCCAACCGAAATTGGACACACCCATTTCATTTCTTGTCGGAAGGCGGGACATCGGAGGCCCGGACAGACCTCCGATGTCTTTACAGCCTGATCAATCCGATTGCCCGGCCAGCTCTCGACTCTTCACCAGCACCTTCCATTGCCCCCGCTGCACCTTCTTCCCGTCCTGATTCAGGATATCCATCTTGAACCAGACATAGCCGCCGCCCAGCCGCTTCACTTCCTTCTTGTCGGCGACGGTGGCCCGAAGATGAATGGTGTCGCCGATGCGCACGAATTGCCGGAATTCCCATTCCAGGCCCATGAACGCCATCACCGTGTCCTCCATGAAGCCCAGGCGCACGGCCAGGCCCGACGCAATGGAAAGCACCAGCAATCCGTGGGCGATTCGCTCGCCCGCAAGCTGATCCTTGGCGTATTCGGCGTTGGTGTGGATCAGGTTCCAGTCGCCCGAAAGCATGGCGAATTGCACCACGTCCGTCTCGGTGATGGTGCGGCCCACGCTCTCGATGCTGTCGCCGATCTCGAAATCTTCAAAGTAAAGACCCTGGGGCGGGGCTAATTTTCTCATCGAAAAACTCCTTTATGCTCTCTGTTTGGATTGGTAACTGCCAGGGGCGTTGGCCCCACTCGCTCTCTTTCGCCACGAAGACACGACGGAAACGAAGACACGAAGTCATTCAAAAAAGATTTTTTATCCGCGTTTCCTCATATCCGTGTCGAGTGAACATAGCTACGTTAGCAGTTACGTTTGGAGATGGATTATCTGGGGGGATTGTTGTGATGGATGGTTGGGGCGTCAAAAACGCCGGCGGGGACGAGGATATGCTCATCGACGCCAGTCGTAGAAGCCCTGGCCCGATTTGCGGCCCAGCAGACCCGCGGCCACCATCTGCCGCAGCAGGGGGGGCGCCTTGAAGTTTGGATCGCCATATTCCTCGTAGAGCACATCGGCCACGAACAGGGTCGTATCCAGCCCCACGAAATCGGTCAGAGTCAGCGGCCCCATGGGATGATTGAGGCCCAGCTTGACGCCCGTGTCGATATCCTCTTTGGTGGCCAGGCCCGCTTCATACATGCGGATGGCGTCCAGCAAGAAGGGGATGAGCAGCCGATTGACGATGAAGCCGGGGCTATCTTTGGCCACAACGGGCGTCTTGCCCATGCGCTCGCCGATCTCGCGGGCAACGGCCAGGGTTTCATCGCTGGTGAGGATGCCCCGCACTAGCTCCAGCAGCGCCATCACCGGCACCGGATTGAAGAAGTGCATGCCCACCACCTTGTCCGGGCGTCGGGTGACCGCGGCCAGCGCGGCGATGCTGATGGACGAGGTGTTGGAGGCCAGCACCACCTCCGGGCGGGTGACTTCATCCAGCTTTTCGAAGATGCTGCGTTTGAGATCGATGTTCTCCGACACCGCCTCGATGGCCAGGTCTACATCCTTGAATGCGTCGAGGCCCACCACGCCGGTGATGCGGGCCTTGATGGCGGCCATCTCGTCTTCGCTCAGCTTGCCTTTCTTCACGGCCCGGCCCAATGATTTATCGATGCGGGCCAGTCCCGCCTGCAGAAAATCGTCATTCGCTTCCGAGACAATGACATCGAAACCCGTGCGCGCGGCCACTTCGACGATGCCAGAGCCCATCAGGCCGCAGCCAATGACGCCAATGGTTTGAATGTTCATGATTTTGCTCCTTTGCAAAATGTTTGGATTGGGAATATGCGTTCAGATAGAATGATCGCTGGTTGCTGAAGGTTGACAAAGTCCACGTTGGGCGAGTTTGCAACGGGCGTGATGCGTAATGCGTGAGGTCGTCACGCATCGCGAATCACGCATTACGTCTCTCCTGCGTCATTTCGAGGGAGCGCAGCGACCGAAAGATGCGGCGCACTTACCACAGGTCTCAAGTGCGTCGCATCTGAGTGACGTGTGCTAACCTGTGAGGTTTGGGTGAGAGAAGGTAACTGCTAAGGTAGTCTGTCTGTTTTCGCTGGCTTGGCTTTTGCTGCGGCAGTCCCCCCCTCAGTCCCCCCCCGCAAGCGGTGGGGAGGGCTCTCCGTCTGCAAAAAACTTTGCAAACCAGCGGCTCCCTCCCCTGCAGAGGAGTGAAACGACTGGCGGGGGAGGGCCAGGGTGGGGGCCAGATCCAGTGGTCAAGGCTGCAAAACCGCCGAA
>JALWDV010000488.1 GCA_027036755.1 Anaerolineae bacterium | reverse complement strand
GAATTTAACTTTTCACTAGATGAAGAGATTACAATTGTTTGGACAATAATGGAACGAAATGCAGAAGAATATTGAAATCTACACGGCAACAACAGATTTTCAGCTACGTTACAATACTGAGATAGATGAGAGATGATTATATAGGGATACAGAGAGATGAATAGTCTGGTAGAAACGGAAGAATCTCGTAAGATATCAAGCTTGATGCAGCAGGACATTTACTAAGCCAGACTGTGATGTAGGGATAATGTGAGGGCCGAACTATGCACAGAACACCTCAACTTAACATCTCTCTACATGGTTAGGGTAGAATCTGTTGGTCAATAATGGAAATACAAGCAGAAGAACATTGAAAGCTACACGGAGACAACAGAAGGGAGTCCGATTTTCAGCTACGCTACACAACTGAGTAAGTTGAGGGAAGATTACTTATTTCCAAAGAGAGATAAATAGTCTGGTAGACACTGAAGAATCTCATAAGACATAAATTTTCATGTAGTAAGACATTTAACCTGCCAAGGTGTCATGTAGGGATAACGTGATAGCCTAAGTATATACGAAACACCTCAATTTGACATTACACTACATAGCTAGATTAAAATCGGTTGGAGAGTAACGGAAAGTTATGCAGAAGGACACTGAAAACTACACGGTGACACCAGAAGAGAGTATGATTTTCAGGTGGGATATACTACTGAGATAGTTAAGAGATGATTACTTAGTTCCAGAGACAGGAATGTAGTCTGGTATAGACTGAAGAATCTAGAAGATATCGAGTTTGATAAAGTAGGATATTTACACTGCCAGAATGTTATGTATTGATAACCTGTTAGCCAAGGT
This sequence comes from Anaerolineae bacterium, assembly GCA_027036755.1. Taxonomy (GTDB): domain Bacteria; phylum Chloroflexota; class Anaerolineae; order J102; family J102; genus M2005. The sequence continues at coordinate 210 of JALWDV010000488.1, read as the reverse complement.
ACACAGGGAACAGCTCAATCTAACATCTCACTACGTAGTTAGATAACAATCGTTTGGCCAGTAACGGAAAGACAGGCAGAAGAACATAGAAAATTACAACAGAATTTCCGCTACGCTACACAATTGAGTGAGTTACGAGATGATTACTGAGTTACAGAGAGAGGTAAATAATCTGGCAGAGACTGAAGAATCTAGTAAGATATCAAGTTT
>JALWDV010000487.1 GCA_027036755.1 Anaerolineae bacterium | reverse complement strand
TTCTGGTGCGATGGGCCTTCTTCGCGCCATCTGCGGCGGGCGCACGCGGCATCCACCTGGCCCGGCCGCCGCGTTGGCTGTTGTGGATGGGCGGCGCGGCGTTGCTGCTCTTGCTGGCCCTGCTCCTTCCCAATCCCCATCGAGCCGCGGACTGGCGCTGGCAAAACGCCTCCCGCACCCGCGAAGCGGGTCAACTCTTCTTGCAGGCGCAGGATTCCCCCGCCCGGATCGTCCAGATCATCAGCGGCAAACGCATCTTGCAGCGCCGGGGCCAACCCCTGACGCTCTCGGCCCGGGTCTCGGGCCGGGGCCACGCGCTCACCCTGCGCCTCGACGACGGTCAACGCAGCGTTGAAACCGCCTGCCCCCTCTCCCCTCAACCACGAACCTGCGTCCTGCGCCTCGCGCCCCAAAGCCAGCACATCAGCGTCAGCGCCCTGCTGCCCGCGGGCGAGGCCCATCTGCAACTCGACCTCGTGGACGCCGCTGGCGCACCATTGCTCGATAATGGCCATGGCCGCACGCCCGCCCCTCTGGGACAGCCCCTCTTCATCCGGCTGGAACGAACGCTGCCCCTGCCCGCCGGCTACTTCGACCATCTTCTCACTGCGGGCGTGTGGGATATCCCCTCCTTGCTGCGCTACGGGCTCTACGCGGCCTTCACCTGGGCCAGCTTCTGGGGCGACTTCGGATGGCTCTCCCGCCCCTATCCCTGGCCCACCTACCTGTTTCTGGCCGCCGCCACCCTGGCCGCAGCCATCGGCATCGCCCAAATGCTGCAAAACCTGCTGCGCGGCCGCTCCTCGCCCGATGCGGGCATCCTGATTTTCTCACTTTCGGCGTTTTCGCTTATCCTTTTGCAAACATGGCTGCCCATGCTGGGCCACGCCTGGCAGCCCCAGGGCCGCTACCTCTTTCCGGCCCTGGCCCCCATCGCCATCCTGCTTTTGCTGGGATGGGAGACCCTGCTCGGCCCCCGGCGACATCTGCTGCTTCCCCTCCTGTTTCTTTCCCTCCTGCTCCTTAACCTGCAAGCCTGGCGCATCGTCGC
>JALWDV010000486.1 GCA_027036755.1 Anaerolineae bacterium | reverse complement strand
GGCTGCGGCGGGGCGGGCGGTTGTGGGTCTGGAGCCTGAAAAAGGGCCTTCTGGCCGGGATCAGATGCCGGGGGTGTGGGATCAGCGGGATGGTCGGCGAAGAGAGATTGCTGATTTTCCCCAGAGATCACCGCGGGGAAGACCTTGATGACGCCGTACTCGCCGTCGTAGCCCGGCTGGGCGATGACTTCTCCCCGGCGCATACGCCCGATGCCTTGCGCCAGTTTGGGCCCGCCCGTGGCCGCGATCGCCTCCAGGGGCAGATGGAAAAGGATTTCCAGCTCGGGGCCCAGACGCCCCAGGATGCGGTCATATTCCCGCTGCACCCGCTTGCTGTTGGGGCCCACGCCCTGGATTTCGGAGATGATTTCGGGCAGGGGGATGAGGCTGTGGAAGGGTGCGGCGTTGGGCTTGGGCTGGCCCTCGGGCCGGTCGGCCAGGCTTTCCACCCGGTGCATCACGCCCACCGTCACCGGCTTGCCGCACACCGGGCATACGCCTTTGTGAGCCAGGGTGGTCTTGGGGTTCCAGACGATGCCGCATTTACGATGCCCGTCGTAGTGGTATTTGCCCTCCTCGGGGAAGAATTCCAGGGTGCCCAGGTAGCGGGCGGGATCGTTGGCCCGCAGCGCGTCGAAGAGCGCGTCGTAGCCCAGGTCGATGTCGAAGAGGGTGGCCTCTCGGGCCAGTTTGACGGGCGAGTGCGCGTCGGAGCTGGAGGTGAGCGCGTAGCGATCCAGGTTGCTGACGCGCCAGTTCATGGGCGGGTCGGAGGAAAGACCCGTCTCCAGGGCGAAGATGTGGGGCGTGAGGTCGTCGAAGCATTCCTCCACGCTGTCGAAGCCCGATTTGGAGCCCAGCAGCGCGAACCAGGGCGTCCAGATGTGGGCGGGGATGAGGTGGTTGCGCTGGTCGATCTCCAGAATCAGCTCCAGCAGGTCGCGGGAATCCAGGCCCAGGATGGGCCGCCCGTCCGAGCGGATGTTGCCGATCTTTTCCAGCTCCGCCTGGATGACTTCCACGGTCTCGAAATCGGGCGCGAAGATGACGTTGTGCACCTTGCGCACCTTGCCGCCCCGCTTGTAGATGCTGCTGATCTCCCCCGCCAGCAGGAAGCGCACGGTCTTGCCCTGGCAGGCCGCGGGAACCTGCTCCTCCACGGCCCGCTCCACCTCGGGCTTCAGCCGGTAAAGCCCCGCCTCGGCCGGTTCCAGGCTCTCCCGCATCTCGGCCAGCCAGCCAGGATGAGAGATGTCGCCCGTGCCCACGATGTGCACGCCCTTGCGCCGGGCCCAGATGGCCAGGTTGGGGATATCGAGTTTCTTGCTGGTGGCTCGGGAGTAGTGGGAGTGGATGTGGAGGTCGGCGATAATTTTCATGACATGGGATTGTAGCCTGTTGTCTTGCTGAAAGCAAATTAACTTTTTCGGCGAGGTTCAGATCGTCCCACCTTCAGCTTTACAATCTCAATAGGGTCAACGCCTGGCAAAGCACGTCAAACGTAAAGCGTCAAACGGCAAAACGTGGCGAAACAGGCTCTTTTTGACGTTTGACGGATGACGTTTGACGGAGAAATTGTAAAGATCGTTTTGAATGAGAATGAACCACGCCCCGGATTCTTTTATCAAGGTTCATTACCCAGCCAGTGACTTCACGGCGCTTCTTGAACCAGGCGCGCGTAAGGATTGCGAGAGCCCTTGTAGCGCGGCCAATCGGGCAGCACCCAGTTGATGGCGTAATCGGGCGGGGGCGGCCACAAAAGATAAACGTCGCTCCACCAGTGCCACGATTCATAGTCAGCGTCACTGAAACCCAAATCCACGTGCCGGCCGCTGAGACCGCTGCCCGTATCGCCGGCAATGGCGAACCCATAGCCGGGCACATACAACTTCTGGCTCATGTTGATAACAGAGGGATCCACGCCAACCACGCCCCTGCCCGCCTTGAACCCCAGCCGCGTGTGGCCATACCAGGGCAGGGAGGGGTCGGTGCCAGAGCGGGAAGGACTGTAAGAGGTGGTGTAAGCCCGAATCTTGCGCCAATAGGTGATGGGGCCGTCGGGCGTCATGGCCGTGCGCGGCGTGATCTTGCGCCCATAAAGGATGACCTTGCGTTCGGGCTCCTGCGCCACCCACTCATCCTCCAGCTCCCTGCGCACCTCCTGACCATCCTCGTAGCGCACCCGATAACGCCGTCGCAGCACGCCCGGACGCCCCGGACTCCCAACCCGGCGCGTGTCGATGGGCAGATCGTCATCGGGCTCCCACACGGTCTCGAAGGGCAGCAACTCTTCCTCATATTCCAACTTTTCAGCAATACGCGTGATTCGAATGACGCTGTGAGGGTGCACCTCCGCGTCCAGCGGCGGATGCACCTGATCCTCCCCCATCACCAAAACGCCCGCAGCGCGCAGTGCATCACCCACGGTCTTCTCGTGCGTGCGGGTCTGGATCGTGCGCCCATCCACGACGATGGTGATGGGCGTGGCCCGGCGCAGCACAATGCGCATTCCTGGCTGGATCGCCGCGTTCAGGCCCGGCAGCGCCTCATCGCCCTCATGCACCGGAACGCCGTTCTCGGTCAGCGCCTCCGCCACCGTGTTCGCCCGCGTCCAGATAGTGCGGGCCACGCCGCCCTCCTCCACAAGATGCACGGGCCTGGCCCGCAGGATGGTCACCGTCAGCGGCGTTGCGACCTGCTCCCAGGGCCGGGCGGCGCGACGTCCAGGGGGCGGCGTCCATTGCGCTGGCGGCAACGGCGCATCCCGCCCCGCCGCCTCATCGCCCAGCAGAATCTTATCCGCTGGCGAAAGTGCGATGGCGGCGTCATCCAGCAGTCCGGCCACAGTCTCGGCGCGCGTCCACACCACGCGAGGGCCGCCATCAGCCAGCACCTGCACCGGCCGCGCCCGCTGCACCATCACCCGGACGTTCGGTCCCCAGGCTCCCGCGGTCGTCAGCGCGTCCTCCGGGTGCAAATCGTAACCCAGGCCGTGCAGCAGCGCCTCGGGCGAAGCAGCGTGCGTCAGCACCCGGGCTTGCTGACCATCGATCTCGACAATCACAGGAAAAGCTGCAGTTCGCCAGCGCCACAGGCCCGCCATCGCCAGCAATAAAAACATCGCGCCAGCAAGCAGCGCCAGGGCCTGACGTCGGGGCAGCCGGGACGAGGCGGGACGAACGGGCGAGGAAAGCGTTGGTGAGGATTGCATGATGGACGGGGAGCTTTTAATTTGGCTTGGCGACAAGCCCCCCTCCCGGCCTCCCCCCGCTTCGGCTAGCGCCTTGCAGGGGGAGGAGCCCGCTGGCTTGCAAACCTGTAGGGCAGATGGTCATCTCCCTCCCCCGAACACGAGCGCAGCGAGTATCGGGGGAGGGTCGGGGTGGGGGCTAAAGGG
>JALWDV010000485.1 GCA_027036755.1 Anaerolineae bacterium | reverse complement strand
GGGTGGGGCAAAAGGGAGGCTGGGAGGACAAAATCGCCCCCTTGCCTCTTCGATAATTCTAAATTGTAACTATACAGGCCACAGCGAAAAAACGTCTGACAAAGCAATGTTGGCCATTTATGCCAACCCACGTCATTCGTAAAACGTCAAACGTCAGGCCGTTATCGCCAAAGATGTGTCCTGCAATGAGCCATGACATCGTTACAGCAGCGTGACGTTTGACGCTTGACGTTTTACGGTCTTGGCGTGTCGCCTGTTGGCGGCTCTAACCTTCATGGTTTGACATGTAAGCTGTATAGCTGGTTGACTGACAAAAGTCAGCTTGGCGTCCAAACCTACCGATTAAAATCAGGGCCAGGGGCCTTTGGCCGCTCGTCGGCCTGCGCCGACGCTTACGGGTCCCATTTTGACGAGGAAAACACCGTCCCCGCAGGGGGACGGGCGGCGGAACGCCCGTGGAACCGAATTCATTCGGCGAATGAGGCGGCGAAGCAAGATTTGTCAGTCAATCAGGCTGTATAGTCACTCTAAATTTGGAATTGCTACGGTGACAGGTTGGCGGCGATGCCCTGTGATTATATCCTGCGATGCAAATCGAAACAAAAAGTGAAATGGAATCTGCCGCCATCCTGTAGTAAAATGCCCGTAACCCCTATTTCAACGGAGTATTGCCATGAACATCACCGCTATCTACCCCGGTACATTCGATCCTGTTCACTATGGACACATCGATATCACCCGCCGCGCCGCGGCGCTGTGGGACAAAGTCATCGTCGCAGTTTATGACAAACCCAGCAAAAATCTGCTGTTCAACACCCAGGAGCGCGTCGCCCTGTTCGCTGAGGCGGTCAAAGACATGCCCAACGTCCAGGTCGTCTCGTACAAGGGGCTGACGGTGGATTTTGCGCAGGAGATCGGGGCGAAAGTGATGGTTCGGGGCCTGCGGGCCATCACCGATTTCGAATACGAATTTCAGATCGCACTCACAAACAAGCAATTGGCGCCCGAAGTGGAATTCGCAGCGCTGATGACCAGCCAGGAGCACACATTCCT
>JALWDV010000484.1:236-1054 GCA_027036755.1 Anaerolineae bacterium | reverse complement strand
ATATCTGGCGTTATCTGGCGTTATGTGGCGTTCCGTGACGGAATGTGACGTTATCTGGCGTTGTGTGACGTTATGTGAGGTTATGTGACCTTATGTGACGCTATGCGAAGTTATGTGGCGTCATGTGCGGCTATGTGGCGTTTCGTGGCGTTATGTGGCACTATGTGGAGTTATGTGACGTTATGTTGCGTTATATGGCGTTATCTGGCGCTATGTGACGCCATGTGACGTTAATTGGCGTCATGCGGCGTTTTGCCGCGTCATATGGCGTTATGTGCCGTTATGTCGGGCTACGTGGCGTTATGTGGCGTCATGTGGGGTTGGGTGGTGTTATGTGGCATTATGTGGCGTTATGTGGCGTTATGTGGCGTTTTGTGGCGTTAGGTGGCGTTTTGTGGCGTTTAGTGGCGTTTTTGTGGCGTTATGTGGCGTTATGTGGCGTTATGTGACGGAATGTGACGTTATCTGGCGTTGTGTGACGTTATGTGAGGTTATGTGACGTAATGTGACGTTATGTGAAGTTATATCGTGCTATGTGGCGTTGTGTGGCGTTATGTGGCGTTATGTGGCCTTTTGTGTCGCTATGTGGCTTTATCTGGCATTAGGTGTCGCTATGTGGCGCTATGTGCGCGTTATGTGACGTTTTGTTGCGTTATGTGGCGATATGTGGCGTTATGTGGCGATATGTGACGTTATGTGACCTTATGTGACGCTATGCGAAGTTATGTGGCGTCATGTGCGGCTATGTGGCGTTTCGTGGCGTTATGTGGCACTATGTGGAGTTATGTGACGTTATGTTGCGTTATATGGCGTTATCT
>JALWDV010000484.1:0-136 GCA_027036755.1 Anaerolineae bacterium | reverse complement strand
GACGTTATGTGAGGTTATGTGACGTAATGTGACGTTATGTGAAGTTATATCGTGCTATGTGGCGTTGTGTGGCGTTATGTGGCGTTATGTGGCCTTTTGTGTCGCTATGTGGCTTTATCTGGCATTACGTGGCGCT
>JALWDV010000483.1 GCA_027036755.1 Anaerolineae bacterium | reverse complement strand
GCGTTACGTAACGCCAAATAACGCCACGTAACACCACATAACACCACATAACACCACATAACACCCACTACACTACACAACACCACATAACACCACTTAACGTCAAATAACGTCAAATGACGTCAAATAACATGACATAACGTCAGATAACGTCACACAACATCACGTAACGTGACACAACGCCACCTAACGCCACATAAAACCACATAACACCACATAACGCCACATAACGCCACATAACGCCATATAACGCCACATAGCGCCACATATCGCCTCATAACGCCACATAACGCGACATAACACCATATGATGCTAAATAACGCCACATAACGCCATATATCACCACATAACACCCATAACACAACATGATACCACATATCACCAGATGACGTCAAATAATGTCAAATGTCGTCACATAACGTCACATAACGTCAGGTAACCTCACATAACATCACATAGCGTTACGTAGCGCCACATAACCCCACATAACGCCACAAAACTCCACATGACGCCACATAACACCACATGACGCCACATATCAGCACCTGACACCTCATAAAACTACATAACACCCATTACACCGCTTGACACCACATAACACCACATAACGTCAAATAACGTCAAATGACGTCACATAACTCACATAACGTCAGGTAGCGTCACATGACATCACTTAACGTCACATAGCGCCACAAAACGCCACATAAGCCCACATGACGCCACGTAACGCCACATAACACCACATAACGCCATATAACGCCGCATAACACCACATAACCCAGCAAAACACCACATAACACCGCATGGCACCACATAGCGCCACATAACACCACATAGCACAACATATCACCATATAACTCCACAAAACATCACGTAACTCTACATAACTCCACATATCGCAACCTAACGCCACATAACGACAAATAACGTCAAATTACGTCAAATAATATCACATAACGTCAGACAACGTCACATAACAGCACATAACGTCACATAACGCAACATAACGCCACATAACGCCACATAACGCCACATAACGCCACATAACGCTACAT
>JALWDV010000482.1 GCA_027036755.1 Anaerolineae bacterium | reverse complement strand
CCCCGATACTCGCTGCGCTCGTGTTCGGGGGAGGGAGATGACCATCTGCCCGACAGATTTGCAATCCAGCGGGCTCCTCCCCCTGCAAGGCGTCAGCCGAAGCGGGGGGAGGCCGGGAGGGGGGCTTGTCACCAGGCCAAATTTGAAATTGCTGGACGTGTTTGGAGGGAATTTGACATTGTCCAACTATACAGCTCCCTCTGCAAGACGTTTTTACCACTAAGGCACAAAGTCACAAAGACACGAAGAAAATTTTTTATTTTTCCCTTTGTGCCTTAGCGTCCTTAGTGTCCTTAGTGGTTTTTGCCTTGCTATGAGAGGGTGCGTGTACAGTTACCGTCCGATTACCCGATGATCTTCAATCTGGCGAAGGAGGACAGCAGTTTCTTGACGCCCTGGCGGGGAAAGGCCACGATGACTTCCACATCGTCGCCCGCGGGCAGGGTGGCGATGACCGTGCCCTCGCCGAACTGGGGATGTCGCACCTTCATGCCCGATTTGTAGGGGCTGCCGTCATCCAGCAAGTCATCCAACGTGGGCTTTTTCTTGCGGTCCCGCTCGTAACCGCCCCGGCTTCCTGTGCGCTGACGGGCGCTGGCGGGCTGCTCTTTCTTGCCATTGGTGATGAGACGACGGGGAATGTCCTTGAGAAAACGGGAGGGTTCAGAAAGCTCGCTGCGGCCCCAGGTGGCCCGACGAAATGTGTGCAGCAGATAAAGTCGGTTTTTGGCCCGGGTCATGCCCACATAAGCCAGCCGCCGTTCCTCCTCCATGCCATCGGGGTCTTCGAAGCTGCGGCTGTGGGGAATGAGCCCCTCCTCCACGCCCGTGAGAAACACCACGCCGAATTCCATGCCCTTGGCCGCGTGCAAGGTGAGCAGGGTGGGCGCGTCGGCCCCGGCCTCGTAGTCGTCCACATCGCTGACCAGCGCCACCTCCTCCAAAAACGCGTCCAGCGCGGTTTCCACTGGCAGATCGTCATAAGCCTGGCTGACGGTGCGCAGCTCCATGATGTTGTTCCAGCGGTCTTCGCCCTCGTCGCTGCCATCCCGCAGCCATTCCTGATACCCCGATTCGGCCAGAATGCGATCCATGAGCTGCGCGGGCGTGAGCTCGGCCCGGGCGTCGATCCAGTCTTGCAGCATGGCGTAAAAATTCATCAGCGCCTTTTTGGTGCGTCCGCTGAACGGCTGCACCGCCACCTTCACATTCCCCAGCGCGCTGGAATCGCCGCCGATGATGCGCAGCCCTTGATACATGCTCACGCCCAGGCCGCCGCTCCACGCAGCCAGCTTGTTCACCGTGGTCATGCCAATGCGTCGGGGCGGGGTGTTGATGATCCGCCGCAGGCTCACATCATCGTCCGGGTTTTGCACCACTCGCAGATACGCCATCACGTCCTTGATTTCTTTGCGGCTGTAAAAACGAGTGGCTCCCACCAGACGGTAAGGCATGTTGCGGCGCAGAAAGGCTTCCTCGATGGCCCGGGACTGGGCGTTGGTGCGGTACATGATTGCCACGTCGCCGGGCCCGGCCTCGCCCGCCTTTTTCAGACGCAAAATTTCATCGATGATGTAATCGCCCTCTTCCTTCTCGTCGTAGGCTTCGTACACGACGATTTTCGGGCCTTTGCCGCGGTCGGTGAACAGTTTTTTGGCCGTGCGGTGGCGGTTGCGGCTGATGACCGCGTTGGCTGCATCCAGGATATTCTGGGTGGAGCGGTAATTTTGTTCCAGCAGGATGACCGCGGCGTCGGGATAATCCTTGCGAAAACGCTCGACATTACGGAAATCAGCGCCGCGGAACGCGTAGATGGATTGATCTTCATCGCCCACCACAAAGATGTTGCGATGCGCGCCCGCCAGCAGCTTCACCAGCTCGTACTGGGCGGTGTTGGTGTCCTGGAACTCGTCCACCATGATGTAATCGAAGCGATGCTGGTAGTAATCCCGAATATCGGCATGTTCCCGCAACATGACCACGGTTTTCATCAGCAGATCGTCGAAATCCAGAGCGCTGCTCAGCTCCAGCAACTTCTGATAACGCTCGTAGATGCGGGCGACCATCTCATCCCAATAGGTTTCGATGGGATATTTGGCCGGAGGCAGCAATTCATTTTTGGCCCGGGAGATGGCGCTGAGAATGGGCCGCGGGCGATTGCGCTTGTCATCCAGGTTCAAGTCTTTTAGCGCCTGTTTGACAACCTGCAACTGATCGTCGGTGTCGAAGATGACGTAGCGGGGGTTGAGTCCGATCTTTTCGGCCTGGATGCGCAAGAAGCGGGCGCAGATGCGATGAAAGGTGCCGATGCTAAGCCCTTGCAGGCCCGCGTCCATGCCCATCAGGGCCTGGGTGCGTTCCTTCATCACCTGCGCGGCTTTGTTGGTGAAGGTGACGGCCAGAATGCGATAGGGCGGCGCGCCGATTTCGTCGATGAGGTAGGCGATGCGGTGGGTGAGAACGCGGGTTTTGCCGGAACCAGGCCCGGCCAGCACCAGCACCGGGCCGTCCACCGTAGTCACGGCCTCGCGCTGGGGGGGATTGAGGGTGTCGAGGGAGGTCATTTGGGATTTGGGATTTGGGATTTGGGATTGCGGATTTGGGAATTGGGATTGCGGATTTGGGAATTGGGATTTGGGATTGCGGATTTGGGATTGCGGATTTGGGTGAGCGGCGGGAGCGTTTGTTGCGGTTTGATTTGGCGGTGCGGCCGGAAGCTGAGAAGATCGCCAGCAATTCACCCGTCTCTTGTAGCAGCCACTGACGTTCAGATCGAGGCCCAATGTTCGATTCATCGAATAATTCCAGCCAATACTGACTTTCACTACATTCCTTTTCAACGATACCCAGTTTGTGAATGAAGTCGTTATAAGATTCAGCGCGGTTGGCCTCTCGGTAATTGGCTCCGACCGATGTGCCAGCCTTCAACAACTGATAGCCCATGACTTTCGTTGCGGGCGTAGGTGGCAGGTTACCGACAAAGGCGATGATGCGCAGGGCAAATGTTTTGGTGCGCTGTTCCAGTTCTTTTTTGTCCATTTGTTTCCTCGCTTCAAGACTATAAATCCGAATTCCGAAATCCGAATTCCGAAATTCCTGTAGACGATTCATCGAAGAGTTGCAGATAGCTGGCCCAGCGATGGGGATGGATATCGCCCCGGGCCTGGGCCTCACGCACCGCGCAGCCCGGCTCGGCGATGTGGGTGCAATCGCTGAAACGGCATTGGGGCGCGTATCTGCGGATCTCGGGGAAGTAGTCGGAAAGCTCGTGGGGGCGGATGTCCCACAGGCCCAGCTCGCGCAGGCCGGGCGTATCTGCAATGAATCCGCCTGAGTCCAGCGGATAGAGCTGGGCCCAGCGGGTGGTGTGCTTGCCCTTGCCCATGCGCATCACTTCGCCCACCCGCAG
>JALWDV010000481.1 GCA_027036755.1 Anaerolineae bacterium | reverse complement strand
AAATAATCCGGTTTTAGGCCCGGGGCGCTTCGCGCCCGCCGCCAGCGCCGGGGGATGAAGTCCCCCGGCTAGAAACAGCGCCCCTGCGGGGCTAGCCGGATTTATCCGGCGCTGTTTGGTAGCCCGGCGACTTCATCGCCGGGCGGACGTGGCAAACGCCACTATGATCGATTAATTTGTGAACATTCATCAGTCGGCTGGTTACTGCGACAACGCCCAACTTATTTTGGACACGCCCAAAAGCGCTCCGGTGCTGGCTGTCGACTCAGCCGGTGCGGATGTCGCCCGGGCGGGCGAGGCGCGAGGCCCGGCGCGGGCGAGGCGCCCGGTGCACGGCCCAATACTCCTGCAGCTCCAGGGTCAGGATCAGGCCCGAGCCCAGCAGAAACAGTCCCGGCAGCGGAGCCAATCCCCAACGCCCGGTGACTGCGATCACGCCCAGCGCCAGCAGCGCATAAGCGAAGGCCAGGAATTCGGGCGTAAAATCGCGCAGCGCCATCTGGCTGGGCAGAGCCGAGCGCCGCGGCCCGCGGCCCTGCTTGGGCGTGCGCTCGAACACCCCGCCCGAATGACGCAGGCCCGAGATCACCGAGGCCGAGATCGCGGGCGAGAGCCCCATGAAGAGAATCGCTAGAATCGGCAGCGCCCACAAGCGCTTCAGGCCGCTGCGGCCAGCCAGCGCATATTGCGCCAGTGCGAACATGACAAAGGGCGCGGCGGAGAAGATCATCGAAACGCCGCCGATGAACGAAAGGGGCGGATGATAGGCGGGGAGCAGCGCCAGCGGCAGGGTGAAGAGAAGCATGGCCAGCAAAGGCAGATGGAAGGCGTAGCCGCCCATGTGAGCGATGGCGTAGAGCTTCTTGCCCCAGCTTTTGTCGCTGCGCAAGACCGGCAGCGCCAGCTTGCGCAATGTCTGGATGGAGCCCTTGGCCCAGCGCCGCTGCTGGCGCTTGAAACCGGTGATGACGGGCGGCAGCTCGGCGGGCGCTTCGATGCTGCTGACATAGCCCCCGCGCCATCCCGCCAACTGCGCCCGATACGCCAGATCCAGGTCCTCGGTCACCGTATCGGCCTGCCAGCCGCCCGCGTCGTCGATGGCCGCGCGTCGCCACAGCCCGCCGCTGCCATTGAAATTCTGCATAAAGCCGGATGCGGAGCGGGCCTGCTGCTCGACGACGAAATGACCATCCAGCGCCAGGGCCTGGGCCGCGGTGATGATATTCTGCGACCGGTTTATATGCTCCCAGCGGGTCTGGAGAAAGGCCAGGTTGGGATGAGTGGCCATGGCCGCTATCGCCCGCTTGAGCCAGTCGGAATCGGGAGCGAAGTCGGCGTCGAAGATGCCGATGAATTCGCCCGTGGCCTGCGCCAGCGCATCGGCCAGCGCGCCAGCCTTGTAGCCGCGGCGCTCTTTGCGGTGCATGTACTGGATGTTCAGATTCCGTTCCCGGCGCAGCTCGGCCACCAGACGCGATAAAACGGTCGAGGTGCTGTCGGTGGAATCATCCAGCACCTGAATTTGCAATTTGTCTGCGGGATAATCCAGGTTCGCGACCGCCCGCACCACGCGCGCGGCCACCCGTCGCTCGTTGTAGATGGGGATCTGCAGGGTGACCGCGGGCCAATTTTCGGGCGGGGCGGCGTCATGCGCGAGGGGCCAGTCATGGCGCTGGTGATAAAGGAGAAACAGCGTCACCGAAACCAGAACGAACAGGCCGTAAAATATGAGCAAAAAGACTGCGCTCTGGGAGAGCGCAGGGATGAGTGTCTGTAAAGAAACCATGATGAAAGAAACGTCTATCCTGGCATTTCTGTCAGGCCGTAGAGCAGATCCCGGGCCAGATTGGCGTAGGCCGGGATGCTGCGATGCAGGTCCGACAGCTTGATGAATTCGTTGGGAGCGTGGCTGAGCATATCGTCGCCAGGGCCGAAGCCGATGGTGGGAATGCCCGCAAGCCCCATAGTATAAACGCCATCGCTGGAAAAACGCCAGATGGCGACCTCTGGTTTACGACCCAGACTGCGCTCCAGCGAGGCCGCGGCCTGCAGGATCAGGGGATGATCCGCGGTCAGAAGCCAGGCGGGGTAGTGGGCCTCGCCCGACAACCGATAGCCGGTGTAGGAGCTTTTTTGGTGGCGAGCGATCTTGATCTCGGCGCGCAGATTCTCCCGCTGGATGAGGGCCTCCAGCTCGGAAATCGCCCGAGAGGGGGTCTCGCCCAGGGTGACGCGGCGGTCGATGACCATGTCGCAGCGGTCGGGGATGGCGTTGCGGGCGCTGCTGTGGGATTGCAACTGGGTGACCGAGATGGAGCCCTGGCCCAGCACCGGGTCTCGCATCAGGCCGATGCCCAGCAGTTCGATGCCGAAGATGAGCCGGGCCGCGGCGTAGAGCGCGTTTTCGCCTTGATCCGGCATGGCCGCGTGCGCGGTGCGCCCAAAGGTGGAAAGCAATATCTCCATGCGGCCGCGATGTCCTCTCATCACTTTCATGTTGCTGGGCTTTGCAATGAGCGCCCAATCGGGGTGGACGCCCGAATTTTCGATGAAGGCGCGTAGCGCCAATCCCTCGGCGGGCGCCTCCTGCACCGTTGCAACCACGTAAATTTGTCCGGGCAGGCTCGCCTGGTCGTTCGTCAATAGCCCCAGACCATAGATCAATCCGGCGAGGGAGCCCTTGCCGTCGGCGCTGCCCAGGCCAAACAGGATGTCGCCGACGATCTCGCCGCCGTAAGGATCATGTTCCCAGATGGTGGGATCGCTGACTTGCGAGGTGTCGAGATGCGCGTCGATCAGCAGGATCGGGCCGTCATCCCGTCCCACCTGGCCGATGACATTGCCGACCTCGTCGATGCGAACGTCGCGAAACCCCAGCGTTTGCATCTCGTCCGCAGCCAACTGGGCCATGGCGGCCTCTTGTCCGGGCGGGCTGGGCGTTCGCACCATGCGCTGCAAGAAGTCGGTGGCGGCGCGGGCGTAATCGGTTGTCATCCGCAACCGATGCCAGGTGGAGGTTGAAGGAAGGTTGGGGAAAAGAGACATGTGAATTTGCTTTGAAAATAGAATGATCGCTGGTTGCTGAAGGTCGCAAAGCCAACGTGTCGGGCAAGTCGCCCGTGATGCCTGCTATGAAAATCGATCTCACGCAAAGACGCCAAGGCGCAAAGTTTTTCTTTGCCTCTTTTTTCCTTTACGGCTCTGCGTTCCTTCGGCGAGGTGCTTCACTTTGTTCAGGACAGGCTCAGGACATGCAGCAATTTCAAATTTGGTTCGGAAACAAGCCCCCCTCCCGGCCTCCCCCCGCTTCGGCTAGCGCCTTGCAGGGGGAGGAGCCCACCTCTTTGCCAATATGTGTAGCAGATGAGCATCTCCCTCCCCCGAACACGAGCGCAGCGAGTATCGGGGGA
>JALWDV010000480.1 GCA_027036755.1 Anaerolineae bacterium | reverse complement strand
GGGGAGAGCGCAGCTCTATTCAGCGGATTGTGGTGGTATTTCCTGGGCGTGCTGCTCCTGTTCGACACCCTGTGGTCGGCTGTGGTGCTGAATTATGTGGCGTTGTTTCCCGAAATGTATCCCCGACAGAGTGATCGGGCGTCGGTGTCGGCGTGGCGGCAGGCTTTTACCATCATCGCCTTGATTCTGGCTATCACCTTCACGAAGGATATCGCAGAAAGTATCGGTTGGGGGAAGATGGGGATGCTGTTCGGGGGGATCACGGCGTTGGCGTTTTTCATTTCCCTGCTCGGCAGCAAGGAGTATCCGGAACGCACGGCTGATGAACCTACTGTGCCCTTTCTGCAGGCTCTCACCTACACTTTCACCAATCGCTCCTTCCTCTGGTTCGTGTTTATGAATCTGATGGTGGAGTTCACCTTGCTGGTGTTGCCTGCGGTGGTGCCTCTCTACGCCAAGTATGTGCTGGGCGTGACCGAGGGCCTGCAGCAGGGCTTGCTCAGCGGAGCGGCTTTCATTACAGCCATTCCCGCCTTTGCTTTGTGGTCATGGGCGGCCAGGCGCTGGGAGACGCGCACCATGGTCATGGCCGCGATGATCGCTTTCGGCGTACTGTTGCTGCCGCTGCTCTTTGTGCAGACCTATACGCAGGCCATCATCACCACGGCCACGCTGGGCGTCGGGTTGGCGGGCCTGCTGATGCTGCGGGACATCATGCTGGCAGATGTCATCGATGAGGATTCGCTGACCGCGGGCGTGCGCCGCGAGGGCATGTACTTCGGCATGAACGGTTTCATCATCCGCCTGGCCTTCGCTTTTCAGGGCGCGATGCTGGGGGGAATGCTGGCGCTGACCGGGTATAATCCGGCGCTGAAATCACAACCGTCCAACGTGGTCCTGGGCCTGCGTTTTCTCATCACCCTGGTTCCCATGGCCGCCATTCTCATCGGCGTTTTCGCCGCCTGGAAATACCCCCTGCACGGCCAGCGGTTGCACGCGGTCAAGGCCCGCCTGGGCAGTTTGGAATAACCAATCTCTCAATCTCCCAATCTCTAAAT
>JALWDV010000479.1 GCA_027036755.1 Anaerolineae bacterium | reverse complement strand
ATATATATATATATATATGCGCGCGTGTGTGTATGTGTATGTGTGTGTGTGTGTGTGTGTGTGAGTGAGTGCGATATTTTTGTTTCTTTGTTTTAGGTTTACAATGGTATAACTGTGGCATTTTCTAGGTAAGTTCGTCCTACACATTTCTTTTTCTCATATCAGTGTGCAAAATATTCTTTTTAGCTCGATATCTCCTCCAAATTATAGGATGAATGGACGAGAGAGGAAAGCGGCAAATTATAAGAAAGCAAACTTTGAAGAAGAAGATGTTGCTAAAGATAACAAACCATATCTATGTCCCTTAGATATCGCATTACCGATTGGGCTAAACAAACGCCCGATGTATTGTGCAGTGTTTATATACATTGAAGAAATAGAGCTGTAATTCAATTTTATTATCGTAACCTCATTAATAGTTCTAGAGAAAGCATTTCATGTTGCTGCTGTTGCTGCTCGTGCTGCTGCTTTAGACTAGGTACGTGATAATGTCGCAGTAATTTATTACTTAAATTAATCGCTGCGGAATATTGTTACTTTTGTTTTTCAAAACATTCACTGCTAATGAACATCAAAGAGCTTGGCAGAACAGCTACATACGCTGAAAAATCTCCTCTTTCTTACTGTTGCCCAGTTACAACCAATCACCCACCAACACACCCACCCACACGCAACCGAATGAATAAATAAACAAGTGACACGTCAATGTTTTGAGTATGGCTTCAATCCTTGCTAACTTTCAAACTTTTCGTACACGTATCTACACAGTTATGACGCGGTTGATATATACACAGATTAATGTAGCAACACGTGAGTAATGCTTGCTAGTTTGTGCTTCCATTAGGATTAGATGAAATCTAACACCCAGCAAAACGCTGGCCGTTGTGGTGTCCTAGATATCTCAGTTTCTGAAGCCATCAGTACCTGCAAAAGTATACACAAAGCAAAGCATAGATGAAAATGAATTTGTAGTAAACTGCATGCAAAGAGATGGTATGGGATTTGTAAAGCCATTGAAAGGTTAGAACATAAAGAGAAGAAGCAGCAGCAGCACATGT
>JALWDV010000478.1 GCA_027036755.1 Anaerolineae bacterium | reverse complement strand
AGGATGATATCCCCCCGCTTGCGGGGGGACTGAGGGGGGCCTTCTCTCGCAGACGCGAAAACCTCGGAAAAAGGGAAGTAAATTTTAGACGATCACTTAGCTGGTTGCGTTCCCTGACGTCGTAACTACTAAGGTAGGCCTGCTGAGCCAACGTTCAAGACAGTGTTCGTCAGTTTTGCAGCCTTGGCCGCTGGACTTGGCCCCCTTTATAACCCTCCCCCGCCCAGTCGCTCCGCTCCTTTGCGGGAGAGGGAGCCGCTGGTTTGCAAAGTTTTTTGCAGGCGGAGCACCCTCCCCACCGCTTGCGGGGGGGAGCGAGGGGGGCCTGCCGCAGCAGAAGCCAAGCCACCGAAAACAGACAGCCTACCTTAGCAGTTCCCTGACGTTTCGCTTAACACCGGCTGCAAGGCTCATTGCTAAACGCATTGACGTAGAAACAGGTTCTTTCATCTCTGTGCGGTCGTCTGTCGAACAGGCGGCCGCGCTATGCGTCATCCACTCATTCATTCAACCCAACGGAATTCAATGACGATTTCATTCACCAAATTGCGTAACGCATTTATTGTTTTTGCATTGTTTTTATTGATGGTCGGGGGAGCGGCCGGGCTGACGCCTCGCGCGGCTTATGCGCAGGATGGCGGGGGCGCCGAGCCGGTCGGTAAGGCGTATCGGGGCAAGACGCTGTTCGTGCAGCGCTGTGTGCAATGTCATGGCGAGCAGGGCAAGGGCGACGGCCCGCTGGCGGCCCAACTCACCTCGCCCCCGTCCGATTTCACCGCGCCCGATTACGCCGCAGACCTGAGCCCGCAAGATATCTTCGACGTCATCACCAATGGCCGCATGGACAAGATGATGCCGCCCTGGGGAAACGAACTGAGCGAGGATGAACGCTGGGATCTGACAGCCTACGTGTGGTCGCTGCATATTCCCCAGGCTGCGCTGGATGAGGCGACCGCGCTGTATGAATCGAAATGCACCGAATGTCATGGCTCCAGCGGCGCAGGGCTGAAAGATGGCGTTCCTGATCTGACCGACCCCAAATGGCTGGGCGAAACGGACGCGGGCCTGGTCGCCGCGTTTACCGGCCCTTCTCACCCTGATGTGGGCGCTCTGGGCGAGGATGAGCAGCAACTTCTGGCCACGGCCGTCCGCCGATTCAGCCTGGGATTCGATCAGAGCCAGGTTTCGGTGGAGGGGCTGGGCGATGTGGAGGTGCAGGTGGTCAATGGCACCACAGGCGAGCATCTGGCCAATCAGCCGGTGCGATTGCTCATCTTCGAGCAGGAGCAATTCGCGGAGATGCGCGAGGGCGAGACCGACGAACAGGGGCGCGCCCAGTTCACCGGACTGCCCACCGCGCCCACCTGGGCTTATGTGGTGGAGACCACCTATCAGGATTTGACTTATCATAGCGATGTGGGGCGTTTCTCGCCCGATTCCAACATGATCGAACTCATCGCCTCGGTGTATGATCCCGGAGCCAGCGTGGATGCGGTGTCCATCGATCGGGCGCATTGGCTCATCGATCTCACCAACCCCAGCTTCATCGATGTGGGCGAGGTGTACTCCTTCCTCAATTCGGCGGATCGGGTGTTCGCCGGGGAGATGACGCCCGGCTCGGACAAGCCCCGGGTGCTGAAAATCCCCCTGCCCGAAAACGCGATCCACATCAACGTGGAGGGCGAAACCCTGGGCGAGCGCTTCATTTTGGAAGGGACGACTCTCATCGACACCCAGCCTCTGCCCCCAGGCAACACGCAGATCTTCCTGCGTTATTCCCTGCCCGTGGAAAACGGCAGCGTCACTCTGGCCCATCAGGTGATGTATCCTGTCACCATGCTCAATCTGCTGGCGCCCGACATCGGCGTCACCATCGAAGCGCCCGACTGGCAACAGGATGATCCCATCCAGACCCAGGGCGGCGATTTTCTGAATTACAGAATCTTCGATCTGCCCGCAGGCGCGACGCCCGCGGCCACCATCAGCGGCATCAGCGAGGAGTTGTTGACCGCCAGCGCTGGCGACAATGAACCGCAGCAGATCATCGATCGCAACGCCGCGCCGGGCATCTCGGGCGCGCCCTACCTGCCCTGGGTTGTGCTGGGGCTGGGATTGGTGGTGCTGGGCGGCGGCGTGGCCATCGGCTGGCGCAAGCATCGGCAGACGTTGGCCCATCGGCCCGCGCTGCTGGAAGAACAACGCAAGGCGCTCATCGCCCGCATGGCCGCGCTGGATGACGCGTACGAGGCGGGCGAGATCCCCGCGGATGATTATCACAAAGAGCGCAACACCCTCAAGCTGCAGATCATCGCGCTGATGCGAGAAGAGATTGGCGAGCAGGAGCCGGAGGAAATGGCTCCCAACATCGGCGAGCGCCCCAAAATCCATCCCGAAGAGGATGAAATCGTCGCCGCGGCGGAGCCGGAAGCCAGGGAGGAGCAGGATGGCGGGACCACTGATTGAGGTCGTTGGCCTGCGCAAGGCCTTCGGGCGGCACCGGGTGCTCAAAGGCGTCGATCTGGCTATCGATGCGGGCGAGTCGGTGGTGCTGTTCGGGCCCAATGGCGCGGGCAAGACGACGTTTTTGCGCATTCTCGCCACCCTGAGCAAGCCCACCTCGGGCACAGTGCGGGTGGCGGGCGTGGATATCAAGAACAATCCCGAGGGCATCCGCCAATATCTGGGCCTTGTCACCCATGCGCCGCTGCTCTACACCGATCTCAGCGCCGAGGAAAATCTGGCCTTCTACGCCCGGCTGTATGGCATCGACGCCCCGGCCAGGCGCATCGACGAGCTGTTGGAGCGGGTGGGGCTGCTGCATCGGCGGCATGACCTGGTGCGCACCTTTTCGCGGGGGATGGTGCAGCGCATGGCCATCGCCCGGGCGCTGCTGCACAATCCGCCCATCCTGCTGCTGGACGAGCCGGATACGGGCCTGGACCCCCAGGCCGCGGAGATGATGACCGATTTCCTGCGGGAGATCGGCGGCAGCGAGCGCACCGTGCTGATGACCACCCATCATCTTGAGCGGGGGCTGGAGCTGGCCGACCGGGTGTTGATCCTGCAGGGCGGGCGCATCGTGTTCGATGAGCTGGCGGACGCGCTCTCGTATGAGCAATTGCGCCCCACCTATGACGAGTATGTGGGCGCGGGGGTGATGGTGGCATGAAGCGTTATCTTCAGGTCGTTTGGGCCGTTTTGTGGAAGGATTTGCGCATCGAGCTGCGCACCAAGGATATTTTCACTAGCATGGCGGTCTTCGCGGTGCTGGCGCTGATGATTTTCAACTTCGCGTTCGAGCTGCGCGTGCCCGATAAAACCATGGTCATTCCCGGCGTGTTGTGGGTGACCATCACCTTCTCGGGCGTGCTGGGCCTGGGCCGGGCTTTCATCAGCGAGAAGGATCGGGGCAGCATGGCCGGGTTGCTGCTGGCTCCGGTGGATCGCAGCGCCATTTACTTCGGCAAGATGCTGGCCAGCCTCATCTTCATTCTGGTGATGGAAGTCTTTTTGCTGCCCCTGATGGTGATCTTCTTCAACGCCAACTTCATCTCTCTGCCGCTGCTGCTTGTCCTGTTCCTGGGCACGCTGGGATTCGCCGCGGTGGGCACGGTTTTTTCGGGCCTGGCGGTGAACACCCGCACCCGAGAGGTTCTGCTGCCGGTGCTGCTATTTCCGGTGATGCTGCCGGTGCTGATGGCGGGCATCCGGGCCACCATCGGCTTCATGGAGGGCGACGCGCTGGCCGATATGATGAAGTGGGTGAATTTGCTCATCTTTTTCGATTTGCTTTATCTTGTCGTCGCTTATATGACCTTCGATTTCGTCGTTGAGGAGTAATTCGCCTATGAGTTTATCCCGTCGTCTTTTGCAGATTTTGAACTTCGCGGCCCTCGTCGCCATGCTCATCGCGGTGTACGCGGCGTTGGTTCTGGCGCCCGACGCCATCAATGTGGACCCCAGCATCCGCCCGGCCCAGCGCATCATCTACTTCCATGTGCCCTCGGCCTGGTCCAGCATGTTGGCTTTCTTCGTGGCCTTCATCGCCAGCATTCTCTACCTCATCACCAAGCACATTCGCTGGGATATCTGGGCCCGGGCCGCGTCGGAGCTGGGCATCGCCTTCACCGTGGCCGCGATCATCAGCGGTTCGCTGTGGGCCAAGCCCGCGTGGAACACCTATTGGACGTGGGACCCGCGGCTGACCACCTACACCATCGTGCTGCTGCTCTACATCGCCTACTTCATGCTGCGCGGAGCCATCGACGAGCCCGGCCGCCGGGCGAGGATGGCCGCGGTGTACGGCATTTTCGCCTTTCTCAGCGTGCCCCTCACCTTCATGTCCATCCGCTGGTGGAACACCATTCATCCGGTCATTGTGGATGCGCCCGAAAACACCAACAAATTCGGTCTCGGGCCCAATATGATGAACGCATTCATGATCACCAACATCGCTTTCATCATCCTCTTCGTCACCCTGCTGGCCAACCGCATCTCGCTGGGCTGGGCCGAAGAGCGCATGGACGCGTTGAAAGAGCGTCTGAATTTCTAATGAGACGTCATATCGAGCGCAGCGAGCTATCTCCCGGATAGGAAGGGGATTTCTCAGTCGCTTCGCTCCTTCGAAATGACGCGATTCATCTTGCTATTGTAACACTTCAGTAATACAGGAGTTTTGCCATGACTTATCTAGCCGCCGCTTATGGCGTCATCTGGCTGGCGCTGTTCATCTTCGTTTTCAGCATTTTCCGCCGTCAGACCCGAATCGATAGCGAAATCGCCGCGCTGGAAGATGCGCTGGAACGCATCGCGCCCGAAGACAAGGCGTAATTCGGGCGATAGACGCCCGCGTTCGCGACGTTCGCCGTCCATCCTCTCTCGTCGCAACCCAAATGCTAACCCTGATTGACTAACAAATCTCATTGCGCCGCCTCATTCGCCGAATGAATTCGGTTCCACGGGCGTGCCGCCGTCCGTCCCCCCGCGGGGACGGTGTTTTCCTCGTCAAAACGGGACCTGCAAGCGTCGGCGCAGGCCGACGAGCGGCCAAAGGCCCTTGGCCACCGACTTCAGTCGGCGGGTTTAGGGTTTAGGCGCCAGGCTCACTTTTGTCAGTCAACAAAAATGCAAACCTATTTGGCTCAACAGGATTTCAGGGTAACTGCTAAGGTCGTTTTCGCTTGACTTAACCTGACAGGTTCCTTTGGCAACGATTCAGAGCCTTGAGCGCTTCGTTTCAGGCTGAAAACCGCACATCATATCGCCAGGGTTACGAGAACCTGTCAGGTTTGAGTGAAAGAAGCCAACCAACTGGCATACGCTAGCAGTTGCATTTCAGGGGTGTTGGCTTAATCAGACCCGCCGGATTGCGAATCCGGCTGGATACAGAGAGCTCTCGGGGCGGATTCGCAATCCGTCCGGCATCCCACCCCCTGAAATCCAAAAGAACCACCTCTTTGAACACTGATTTCATCATCTGGAGTTATCTATGACATCGATGAAGACTACTATCAGCTCACGCGTTACTTTTCTCCACGCTCTGGCGCTGGTGTTTGGCTTTTCGGCCATCTTCACCCTGCTGGGCGCGTCGGTGGGATTGCTGGGCGGCTACGCGCTTTATGATGCGCTGCCGGTCATCACCCGGGTGGGAGCGATCCTGCTCATTATCTTCTCCATCAAGGTGGCCCATGTCAAAATGGGGTATCTGGGATGGGGAATCGCGGCCATTGCGTTTGGCGGCGTCACCTACTGGCTGGGATATCAATACGAGCAGAGTTTTCGCATCCTCAACGCCATCCTCATCGCGTTGACGGTGTTCTCGGGCGCAGGGTGGGACACTTTCGTCCTGCTGATTTTCAGCGTCATCATCGGCGGGCTCAGTTTCATTACCAGCGCCGCGCCTGTTTTGTGGCTGAAGGCGCTGGAAACGGCCCTGGTCATCGCCACCATCTATTTCGGCAACCGCACCGACGTCTTCGACCGGGAGTTCCGCATGGATATGGGCGGAAAGTTCGGGGGCGAGGCGTCTTACGGGCGCAGCGTGCTGGTGGGGGTCATCTTCGCCGCGGGCTGGACGCCCTGCGTAGGCCCGATCCTCTCGGGCATTCTGCTGCTGGCCGCACAGGAGCAGACCTGGGTGCAGGGCGCGGTGCTGCTGGCCGCTTACTCCGTTGGTCTGGGCATTCCCTTCCTCGTTGCGGGCGCGTTGTTCTCCAAGCTCACCGATTATCTGCCCAGGTTCTACAAATGGCTGCCCACCATTAGCCTGATCAGCGGCGTTCTGCTTATCCTTATTGCGCTGCTGCTCTTCACCGACACCCTGTCTCGCCTCTCCCAGTTTGGCGGTTTCTTCACGCTGGAGTCGGGGCTGGTTGGCGAGAGTGGCACAAGCCAGATTTCGGTGCTGTTCGCCTTTTTGGGCGGGCTGGTTTCCTTCCTCTCGCCCTGCGTGCTGCCCCTGGTGCCCGCGTATCTCGGTTATCTCAGCGGCGCTGTGTTCGGCGCGGCCGTCGCTACGGCGGAGTAATGAATTTTGCACTGACGCGAAATTGCAGGAAAATGGACTGATTGTATTCACTCATGGAGTCTGCTTTGAAAATAGAATGATAGAATGATCGCTGGTTGCAGAAAGATTGGCAAATCCCACGTTTGGCGAATCTGCAACGGGCGTGATTCGTAATGCGTAATGCGTGAGGTCGTCACGCATCACGTATCACGCATTACGTCTCTCCTACGTCATTTCGAGGGAGCGCAGCGACCGAGAAATCCCCTTGCTAACGAGGAGATTTCTCCTCCCTGGGGTCGTCGAAATGACGTAACAAGGGAGTTTCATCGGTATCGGCGCGGGCTTGCCCGCCGTTGGACTGTTCCGAAGATAGAGCGCAGATGGCGCAGAAAAAGCTGATCTACGCAGATAGAAACAGATAAAATCAAAACAATCTGCGAAAATCTGTGGGCATCAAAGGTTTCTGCGTTCCATTTCGTTCGTTAGCCGCTTATGGAGTCTTTTTGAAAAATGGCCAAGAAGAAAAAACAATACAGATCCAATTATCAGCAGAAGAAATCGAACAAGAATCGCCAGATCGCCATTGGCGTGATCGTCCTCGGCGTGGCGTTGGCCGCGGTGGCCGCGTTTTTGCTCTTTTTCAATCAATCCGCGCCGGGCGGAACCGCGGACACGAGCAATATCCCCGATAGTCTGGCGGTGGCGACGCTAAAGGGAGTCAAGAATTCCGGCGGGCAGCCTCTGCAAGGCAAGTTGGCTCCGAATTTCGGTTTTCGCTATCCAGATGGTTCCAGCTACACCCTGGCCGATTTCAGGGGCCAGCCGGTGATCGTGAATTTCTGGGCGACCTGGTGTCCGCCTTGCCGCCGGGAGATGCCGGGCCTGGTGAAGGCGTATGAGGCGCACAAGGATGAGGGTCTAATGATCATCGAGGTGGATGCTGGCGAGCCTTCGGAAAAGGTGGCGCCTTTTGTGGAGCAATATAACATGACCATGCCTGTGGTGCTGGATCGTCATCAGGAGGTCACCCGCATCTACCGAACTGATTCTTTCCCCACTTCTTTCTTCATCGATAAGAATGGCGTCATTCAGGCCCGATGGATTGGCTATCTGCCCGAGGACCAACTGGCGCTCAATCTCGAGAAGATTATGCCTTGATCTAACGACCCGACACAAAATCCCGAATGCCTTGATATTTCCGTACCGAAGCCTTTTGCCAGTGGCGTCAAACGTAAAACGTTAAACGTCATGAAGGAAACCCTGCTGCTGATAGCGATTTGACGTTTGACGCATGACGTTTGACGATCTCGGGCAAAGATTTCGGTGGAGAAAGAGACATGCCACTGAATTTGTGTCATTAGTGATTTGAGAAATGCTATGGATGATCGCCCCCTGGACCAGCGCGTGCAAGATATCGATTCGCCCTTTTTGGAGAAGCTCTCCGCGGGAGTGAATCGCTTCGCGGCCTGGATCGTGCGGCATTGGCTGGCGATTCTGAATATCCTGTTTCTGTTGTATGTGGGTCTGCCTTTTGCGGCTCCCATGTTGATGGAGGCGGGCGCTGAAACGCCAGCCAGGATCATCTACGCCATTTATCGCCCGGCCTGCCACCAGTTGCCCGAACGCTCCTTCTTCCTGTTTGGCGAATCGCCCGTTTACAGCCGGGAGGACCTGCCCGCCAATGGCGTGGCCGATAGCGACAACGTCTTCGTGCGCCGCAATTACATCGGCGATGAGGCCCATGGCTACAAGGTGGCCATCTGCGAGCGGGATGTGGCGATTTACGGCAGTATGTTTTTGATGGGGCTGATTTTCGCGTTGGTGCGCGGGCATCTGCCCAGGCTGAAGGCGAGATGGCTGTTGCTCTTCGCCCTGCCCATGATCCTGGACGGGGGCGCCCAGTTGGTGGGGCTGCGCAGCAGCTCCTGGCAATTGCGGTTGATCACCGGGACGCTGTTTGGCGTGGGCCTCGTCTGGTTCGTCTATCCATACATCGAGGAGTCGATGCGGCGCTCGCCGCCTGTGCCGCCCGGGCGTGAACGCTGAAAATGCTATATCTGCCTCGGCGAAAAAGCGCCCGCCGAAGCAACGTCGGCCATTTATGCTGCTTTACGTCATGCGTCAAACGTCAAACGTCATTTGGTTGTCGACAGCGTGGCGCCTTGCAATGAGCCATGACATCGTTACAACAGTATGACGTATGACGCTTGACGTTTTACGGTCTTGGCATGTCGCCTGTTGGCGGATATTGCCTGCAAGGTCCGACATGGGATCTGCATAGTTACTTTGCGAAACCCGTTAAACGGGTTGCACCGATTTGCACAAGCGCTGCAATTCGTTTATAATTCATCGTTGTCTCAATTCGATCTTTCACCCGACCGGGCGTTGTTCTCGGCGGGTGTTTCTTTGCCAGAAACCGGAGGAATTAGGTTGGCTACGCACAAATCAGCACTGAAACGACATCGCCAGAGTCTCGTTCGTCGCGAGCGCAATCGCCAGGTCAAGGGCGGCATCCGCAAGGGATCCAAACGGGTTCGCGCTGCGGTGGAAGCCGGCGACATCGAGACCGCTCAGGAGTGGCTCCAGATCACCATCCAGCGGCTGGACAAGGCCGCGGAAAAAGGCGTCATTCACAAGAACAATGCGGCGCGTCGCAAATCGCGTTTGACCCGTCTGGTCAATAGCGCTGCGGCCGCGCGATAACAGCAGTATTCATTCTCGCCTCCTGCGCCGAGCCAGGTTCCTGAAAAAGGGCCTGGCTCTTTGCGCTTCCATTGGAAATAACCTGCGGCGAAGCAGACTCTCAAATTTCTGCTCAAACATGCCCGAATCAATGATCAATGAGTAATGATTAAAGTGAATACCACGCTGATTTAGCCTTTAATCATTGGCTGTACTGAAAAAACCTTCAACACGGAGGCACAGAGTGCACGGAGGAAGAAAAAGGTGAGATTTGAAGAGGAATTTCTCTGTGAACTACCACTATTTTCTCCGTGTCCTCCGTGTCTCCGTGGTGAAATGACCTTTTTGCAGTGGAGCCATCATTGTTCATCAATCATTGATTATCGGGGTTAGTACGCGTCCTGGAATTCGTTCCCTTTTCCGACCAGGTCGGCGGAGCTTCGCCCCCACCCCGGCTCTCCCCCGCCAGTCGCTTCGCTCCTTTGCAGGGGAGGGAGCCGCTGGTTTGCAGAGGATTTTTTCAGACGAGGATGACAACCTTCCGCTTGCGGGCGGACTGAGGGGGCTTTCTCTCGCAGACGTGAAAAGCTCGAAAAGAGGGAAGTAGTTTTTAGACGCTCACTTAATGGGGAGGGTGCACCGAGATGTATTGTTCGAGGATATCCAGCCCGGGGCCGCCGCCGATCTCATAGCTTTGCCATCCCGACGGCCCGGCCAGGGCGAAGATGGCCGCGCCGATGACGTAGTCATCTTTCTGAAGCTCGGCGTCGTACCAGGCTAGCTGTTCGACATAAAAACCAAAATCGGTGTTGTGCACAGCGCCCTGGGCCTGCCAGTAGGGGACGAAATCCCGCCAGCCCCGGGCTTGCTCGGGCCCGGGCCGGTTGCCCACCATGCCATCGACGCCCGCTTCGGTGATGACCAGGGGAATGGCCAGACCCGCGGGTTGCAGATAGTTGCGGTAGACTTTGCGATAGCGCAGGGTGAGCCATCCCTCATCACCTTCGTCGGATTCGGGGTTGATCTGGTTGGCGCCGCTGCCGAACCACAGGTAGGGCGCTGAGTATTCGTGCAGGGCCAGATAGCCGCCGTAGGTCTGGGCGGCTTGCAGGGCGGGATAGAACGCGGGCCAGAGCTCCAGCGGGGGCTGGCCGACGCCGAAGTTGCCGATGCAGGAGGCGACGCCCGCCTGGGCCAGCAGGCGCGTGCGTTCGGCTTCGAACCGGGCGAGGCTGGCCATTTGCGCCTCGTTGACTGCGACCGGTTCGTTGTAGGCTTCCCAGCAGTCGATGGCGGCCAGCCGTTGCGGATCGGTGGCGATGGGGATGAGCAAGTCGGCGAATTTGCGGGCTTCTGCCATGGGGTCCCAGTTGTTGAAATCGGGGACGGGCAGCGGCGTGTAGCGGGCGACGATGAAGACGTCGGGATCGATGCGTTTGATCTCCGCCACGAAGTTGGGGTCGTATTCCAGGGTTTTGACGATGGCCAGGTTGCCAGTGCTTAGCAGGCGGAAAATCTGCGGGTCGTTGCGTCCCACAAAGACGCCCAGTTTGGTGGGCGGCCCGGGCGGAAAGGGCGTGGCTGTGGGCGTTGGCGTGGGGGGGAGAGATGTCTCGGCGGTGGGGACG
>JALWDV010000477.1 GCA_027036755.1 Anaerolineae bacterium | reverse complement strand
TCGCCACGTAACGCCACATAACGCCAGATAACGCAACAAGACTCCAAAAAACGCCACATAGCGCCACATAACTTTTGATAACGCCACATATCGCCACAGAACATCACATGACACCACATAACACCACATAACACCATATAACATCACACAACGTCATATACCGTCACATAACGTCACATAACGTCAATTAACGCCAGATAACGTCATATTCCGTTACATATCGCCACATAATGCCACATAACGCTATATAACGCCAAATAGCGAATCATAACGCAACATAACGCCACGTAACGCCATATATCGCCGCATAACGCATTATTACGGGACATAGCGCCACAAGACGCAATAAAACGCCACATAACGCCACATAACGCCACATAAGGCCACATAACGCCACATAGCGACACATAGCGCCACATAGCTCCAGATAACGCCAAATCACCCCACAAAACGCCACATAGTGCAACATATCGCCACATATCGCCACATAACACCACCTATCCCATATAACACAATATAACGCCACATATCGCCAAATAGCGCCACATAACGCCAAGAAACGCCACATATCCCCATGTAACGCCACATAACGCCACACACCACCAAATAACGCCAAAAAACGCACATATCGGCATATAACGCAGCAAAGCGCCAGAAAACGCCACATAGCGCCACCTAACATCACATAATCCCACATAACACCAATAAACACCACATAACATCACATCACGACACATAACGCCACATAGCGCCACATACCATCCCATAAGGTCACATAACGTCATATCATGCCAAATAACGTCAATTAACGTCACATAACTTCACACCACGTCACATAACGTCAAATCACGCCAAATAACGCCAAATAACGCCACATACCGCCACATAACGCCACCTTTAGCCACGTAACGCCGTATTACGCCACATAACGCCACATCACGCCATATGCCACCACATAACGCCACATAACGCCAAAAAACGCCACATAACCCCATATAACGCCACATAACGGAACATAACAGCACATAACACGACATAACACAACATATCACCACATAAC
>JALWDV010000475.1 GCA_027036755.1 Anaerolineae bacterium | reverse complement strand
AAATGGCTAAAAGTGTGGTAATCTTTGGCATGAGTGGTGTGAATGGTGGAGAGAAACCATTTCGTCGTGATTTCTCCCATTCTATTCACCCACTCGATTTTTTCCTACTTTTTTGGCGAAGGTGTTGCCCACAAACTTTGAGTTCAAACGAGAAATAATCATGGCATTACTTGAGATCATCAAAATCGGCGATGAGCGGCTGCGCAAAAAGAGCCGTCCTATCCGCCGTTTCGATAAAAACCTGAAAAAATTCGCCGAAGACATGGTCGACACCATGCGTCAGGCCGATGGCGTGGGACTGGCCGCTCCCCAGGTGGGCGTCAACGAGCGTCTCATCGTGGTGGAGATGCCCGAGGAGGGCTTCGAGGACGATCCCCAGGCGGGCAAGTTGTTCGTGGTGGTCAATCCTGAGATCGTGCGGGCCAAGGGCGACCTGGAGCCGGGCGATGAGGGCTGTCTCTCCATTCCCGGCTACATCGGCGAAGTCATGCGCTACCCCATCATCACGGTCAAGGGGCAGGATGTGAATGGCAAGAACATCCGCATCAAGGCTTATGACTTTCTGGCCCGCGTCTTCCAGCACGAGATCGATCACCTGAACGGCGTTCTCTTCATCGATCACATCCAGGATCCTGAGAAACTGCGCCGCATCGTGCATGATCCCGACACCGACGAGTGGCGCGAAGAGCCGGCGGGGGCGCTGGTCGGCTAGCGGCTCAGCGCCTCGGACATGCGAGCGGCGCGGCGCGCTTTTCGCCCTGGCGTTTTTCGCCAGGTTTGTAACTGCTAACGTATGCCAGTTGGTTACTCGGCGTTCGCTCAAACCTGACAGGTTCTTGTAACCTTGGCGGTAGGATGCGTGGTTTTCAGCCAACAACGAAGCGTGTAAGGTGCTGAATCGCTGCCGAAGGAACCTGTCAGGTTAGTTCAAGCGAAAATGACTTGGGTGCGTCCTTTTTCGGTTGAAGCGTTTGCCACGTCCGCCCGGCGATGAAGTCGCCGGGCTACAAAACAGCGCCGGATAAATCCGGCTAGCCCCGCAGGGGCGCTGTTTCTAGCCGGGGGACT
>JALWDV010000474.1 GCA_027036755.1 Anaerolineae bacterium | reverse complement strand
CAGTGTTCAGTGAGCAGTGTTCAGTGAGCAGACTTCATGGACGTGGCGCCTGCCAATACCGATGAAAACCCTCTGTCACGTCATTCCGACGACCACAGGGAGGAGGAATCTCCTCGATTGCAAGGGGATTTCTCGGTCGCTGCGCTCCCTCGAAATGACGTAGGAGTGCGTATTTTCATATTTTCGCCGCAACACTGGCCGAGTAAACTCGGGCTCTTTAGGCGCAGGCCCCCACCTTTTGTTCCTCCCCCGCTCCGAGACGGGCGGGGGAGGAGGTAAGGAAATTGGATCAAACTGCGCCTCAAGGTCGCCCTGCGGCGACCCCACAACGGGGTTCAAATAGGCGGCGAAGGCCGCAATCCTATCCCCTTCCGATGTTCTCCCCCGCTTGCGGGGGAGATGAAGAGGGGGCGCGAGGCCGTAGGCCTGAAGAGTCCGACTTCAGTCGGTGAGCGTAAAACGGAAACTAATTTCTAGGCGTGTACTACGCGGCCTCGTGACCATCCAACGCATCCGCCAGCAGCGTGCGCACGCCCGCGACCCGATCGAAGAAAGGATAGCGGTCGGAGTCCACGTGATCGTGGGCGCTGTAAAGCTCGTAGCCGATGAGAAGCAGATAGGCCGAGGCCACGATGAGCGGGCCCCAGGGCGGCGTGCGTAATACTTTGGCCAGTTTGGCCAGAGAAAGCAGCCGGACGAGTGCGGCCACCAGCTTGTTACGCCCGGCGAAGCTGCCTTCCAGCGCCAGGATTTGCGGCGTCAGCCGGGCCAGGTCTTTGTCCGGGCCATCATAATGCTGCACCAGCGCCCGGCCTTCCTTGTAGATGTCATCGATATCGAGAAAGCGCTCCACGTAGCTGGCCACCGCTGTCTTCTCCCGAAGCTTTTCGATGGCCTCGCTCACCGCGTCCTGGATTTTCTCGACGTTGTCTTCACCGATGAGCGCGCTCATCTTTTGCCACGCTTCAATAACGAAAATCACGGCCTCCTCCGCGCCCAAATCCTCCAGCGCCTGCTTCACGTCCAGGCCCGCCAGCCTGGCCGCATCTCGCAGGACGGCCATGTTCATGGTCAGCGCGGCGGTGATAGTGTCGGCGGTGGTCTCGATGGCGCTTTCCTGAATGCTGTTCAGGGTTTGGTGGATGGCGGCCAGCAAGTCTTTGTCCGCGCCGCGATAGTGAGCCCGGCGGATGGTGGGCCGCAGTAGCGCGTCGGGATCGGTGAACGCAGTGCGGATGAGCGCGCTCACGTCTTCCTGGCCCCGAAAGGCGGTCTTGGGCCCGGAAGTCAGCGCATCGGCCGCCGCCAGGTCCGCCGCGGCCGCGGCCAGCAACTGCACCTCGGCCCGACTACGGTCGTTCGCGGTTTGCGCCTGGCTCAACGCAGCCGCCAACGCTGCGCCCGCCTGCCGGCTTTCATCCAGAAAGGCCGCGGCCCGGGCCTGAGGCGCGCGCCCGGCCCCGCGCAGCGTCGCTTGCGGCGACAACAGCGCATCCAGGCGCTTCAAATACTCGGGAGAAATTTGCGACACAGCGCTCTTCATTTCTTCACTCTTCATTCTTCATTCTTCACTCTTCATTCTCCAAACCGACCGCCATCAGATAGCCCCGGGCCCGTTCGGTGCGGGGATAGCGATTGACCAGGGCCCAGAAGCGCGGCCCGTGGTTGGATTCGACGAGATGCGCGAGTTCGTGCACGATGACGTAATCCAGCACCCAGGGGGGCATGGCGGCCAGCCTGTGGGAGATGCGGATGGTTCCCTGCGAGGGCGTGCAGGAGCCAAAGCGTTTGTTCTGATTGGTCACCCAGCGGATGCTGCGCCAGCGCAATTTGCCGCCGAAATAGCGGCGGTTGAGCTCCTGCGCCCGCTGTTCCAGGTCTGCGTCCGAGAGTTCTTTGGCCTGCTGGCGGCGCTGGATGCGGGTCTTGAGCTTCTCGATGGCCTCGTTCAGCTCCTTTGCGGAGATGTGCGCGGGCGCTCGCACCACCATGACATCGCCCTCCATGCGGGCGCTGATGGTTTTGCGGCGGCGGGCGCTGCGGATAACCTTGATTTCCATCCCGCCCATTATAGCCGCAACCGGGCGGATGGGGAAAGTGTTCAGCGTTCAGTTTGCAGCAAGACAGTGCGACCACCCGACCGCCCGACCACGCGACCACCTTCCCTGGCCAGACTTTACCTGCTATACTTGTCCCATGACCTTCGACCCCATCGCCCGCTTCTACGATCTGGATGACGGGCGGCTGACCGACGACATCCCCCTCTATCTCGGCTTCGCGCACAAGACCGGCGGCCCGGCCCTGGACCTGGGCGTGGGCTCCGCCCGGCTGGCCCTGTCCCTGGCCCGCGCGGGCTTCGAGGTCACCGGCATCGACGTCTCGGGCGAGATGCTGGCCCTGGCGCGGGCGCGCATCATGTGCGCAGGCCTGAGCGACCGCATCC
Source organism: Anaerolineae bacterium (assembly GCA_027036755.1). Taxonomy (GTDB): domain Bacteria; phylum Chloroflexota; class Anaerolineae; order J102; family J102; genus M2005. The sequence goes on along the minus strand of JALWDV010000474.1, from coordinate 1,007 downwards.
GGCTCATCCAGGCCGATTTCACCAATCCGCCCCTGCAGGAGGCGCAATTCGAGCTGGCCTACTGCGGCTACAACGCGTTCCTGCATCTCATCGATGGTTACGATCAGATGCAGGCGCTGACCGCGTGGCGACGGGCGTTGCGTCCGGGCGGACTCCTGGTCATCGACGTGGAAAATCCCCAACTGGAGGCGCTGGTGGTTCTGTCCGGCGAGCTGACGCAGGAGGAGACGTTGGTGGATGAGGAGACGGGGTGGGCCGTGCGCAAATCCACCGCGGCCTGGGCCGATCTACCCGATCAGATTTTGTACTTGCGGCGGGTGTACGAGACCGACGACGGGCGCTGGGAGACGACCTTCCAGATGCGCATCCTCTTCCAGCGGGAACTGGCTCTGCTGCTGGCCTGCGCGGGGTATGAGGAGATGCGATTCTACGGCGACTACGAGCTCAATCCCTGGGAGCCAGACAGCCCGCGGTTGATTGCGGTGGCTGCCAAACCGGAGACGGGCGGGCGTAGGCGGGCGTAGTTATTTGTCGGTTGAAACCGCACCCTTGAGGCCCGCAGCCTGAAGGACGGCCTACGCCGTCCCCTGGCGGACGCAGGCTCGCCTCCGGGACGAAGTCCCCAAGAGACTGAATTCATTCGGCCAGTGCCTCGCCAAAAGCGTCGACTCTAGTCGTACTATTGAGCCCTGCTGACTGAGGGGCTGAAGGGCTGCTCTGCTCCTTCGGCTTCACTCAGGACATGCTGCGCCGCCCCCTGACTCCAGCCCCTGGCGGGCGCAGGCCCGCCTCCGGGACGAAGTCCCCAAGAGACTGAATTCATTCGGCCAGTGCTGAAAGACGGCTCCTTCGGCTTCACTCAGGACATGCTCTGCCGTCCCGCCGTCCCCTGGCGGGCGCAGGCCCGCCTCCGGGACGAAGTCCCCAAGAGACTGAATTCATTCGGCCAGTGCCTCGCCAAAAGCGTCGACTCTAGTCGTACTATTGAGCCCTGCTGACTGAGGGGC
>JALWDV010000473.1 GCA_027036755.1 Anaerolineae bacterium | reverse complement strand
ATCGATGGGCATGGCGGGGGATATGTTCTCCGCCGCGCTGGCGGGCCTGGGCGTTCCGGCCCGGGTGATTGCAGATGCAATGGCCCGCGCCGCCCGTTTCATCGGCTCTGCGGATGTGAGCGTGGAGACGCTGCCCACGCCCGAGGGGCCGGGCCAGCGTTTGAAGATCGATCTGGCCGCCAATGATTCTCATCTGCACGCTTCGGATGCACGCGCGCTGCTGGAGCAGGCCATCGAGGCCGAGGGGCTGCAGAAGCCTTACGCGGCATTCGCCCGCCGGGCGCTGGAGACGCTGATCGAGGCGGAGCGGGAGGCGCACAGCAGCGGGCGGCTGGATTTTGGACAGATGAGCGTGCAGGCCATCGGCGTGGCGCATACGCCTTATCAGCATCGTCATGATGCGCCGCATCAGCCTCAGGCTGCGGCCGATGGCGAGTTTTATGTCGAGGTTTTTCCCGAATTCGCCGCGGGGTTGGCGGATGTGACCGAATTTTCGCACGTGTTTTTGCTTTCGTGGCTGCATCACAGTGCGGGGTTTTCGTTGCAGGTGACGCCGCCGTGGCAAAGCGGTTCGGGCGAGCGCAGGCGGGTGGGGCTTTTCGCCAGCCGTTCGCCCAATCGCCCGAATCCTATTGGTCTGACGCTGACCGAGATGCGGGGCGTGGCGGGCAATCGGCTGTTTACGGGCCCGCTGGATCTGTTCGACGGCACGCCGATTGTCGATATCAAGCCGCATGTGCGTTCGCTGGATGGGACGGGCGTGGGGGATGATGGCTGGCTGGCCGATGGCGATCATCTTGAGCTGCACAAGCGGGGCGTTCCTCACAGTCATAGCGGGGAGGAGGCGGTGCTGCACGAGGCGCAGGATATTTTGCTGGATGTGATGGGCGCGGCCGCGGGGTTGCAGCATCTGGGCGTGGATTTGAACCGGGTCGTTTGTTTTTCGCCGGTGGCAGTGGGGGGCGGTAGTATCACTTTCAGTCATGGCACGCTGCCCGCGCCGGCGCCGGCTACGATGGCGATTCTCAAGCGGCATCGGATTCCCCATGTGGCGGGCCCGGTGGATGTGGAG
>JALWDV010000472.1 GCA_027036755.1 Anaerolineae bacterium | reverse complement strand
GCCCTCCCCCGCCAGTCGCTTCGCTCCTTTGCAGGGGAGGGAGCCGCTGGTTTGCAAAGCTTTTTGCAGACGGAGAGGTCTTCCCCCCGCTTGCGGGGAGGAGCGGTGGGCTCGGGCGTTGGTGTTGGTGTTGGCGTTGTCTTCCCCCCGCTTTCGGGGGGGAGCGAGGGGGGGCTGCCGCAGCAGAAGCCAAGCCACCGAAAACAGACAGACTACCTTAGCGGTTACTTTTTCGTTTTCATCCGCCCCCGCGTATCAGCATCCAGCCCAACTGGCTCATCAACGTCTCCAGCGCCGCCTCGTTTTCGCCCGAGATATCCAGGTAATGCCGCCCGATGCGCAATGAGCCCAGGATCACGGGCTCGCCGGGCGTCAATCGCGCCTTCCAGCCCTCGCCCCGCACCAGGCGCTCCGGCTCGATAACCTGACCGCCCGCTTTGATCAGATAGCTTTCGGCCAGCCACAGGGGCGTGCTGCGCAACTCGATGTGCACCCAGGGCGAGCCATTCTCATCGTAATCGATCCGCCAGGGGATCACGCGCCGCCGCCCACCGGGGGGAAGATGCGCAGGTCTGCGTTTTCGGGGATGACCATATCCAGGCCATCCATGTAGCGCACCTCGCGGCCATTCAGAAACACGTGGATGCGGGACGAGATGTCGCCGTTTTCCAGGAGTTCATCACGCAGCGCTGGCCACTTCTCCATCAGTTCATCCAGCATATCCTGGATTGTGTCGCCGGGGCCGGTTTCGAGTTCGACGCTGGTTTGTCCGCCAACGAGCGGGCGTAGAGAGGCGTAGAGTTTGACTTTCATGGGCGCGGGAATGAGAGAATGAGTGGAGCGGGGATGTTTGAGGGCGTTTATTTTAGCACATCAGGAATTTTCTGACACCCCGACGCTGCGGCCCGGACGGGATTTCAAATGGGTGTGTCCAATTTCGGTTGGAGCAATTATCCAACAGGTCAAGTGATGAATGTTCACAAATTAATCAGTCATCGTGGCGTTTGCCACGTTCGCCCGGCGATGAAGTCGCCGGGCTACAAAACAGCGCCGGATAAATCCGGCTAGTACACGAAGGCCCAAATGATTGTATGGTTTGTTATGATAATGCGCCGCGCCGGATGTGCGATCCGGCGCATTTTTCCTACTCAACCCGCCGGATCACATATCCGGCTGGGCGCAAGCGCAAGCAGCCAACGCTACAACAACTTACGCCTCCTTGCACTAGCCCCGCAGGGGCGCTGTTTCTAGCCGGGGGACTTCATCCCCCGGCGCTGGCGACGGGCGCGAAGCGCCCTGGGGCTATAACCGGATTATTTTGTCAATGGCCCGGGTGCATTTCGGCGTGTGGGATGAAATATGTCATAATTGGGAGGATGACGCTCGCAATCCTTTCATCGCATTTTCCCGGAGGTCACCATGGCGCTGCATCCCCTGGCTGGCAAGCCCGCCCCCAAAGCGCTATTACCCAACATCCCCCGGCTCATCGCCGAATATTACGCCTTGCATCCCGATCCAAACGAGCCCGCGCAGCAGGTTTCTTTTGGCACGTCGGGACATCGCGGTTCATCGTGCAAAAAGAGCTTCAATGAAGATCACATCCTGGCCATCAGTCAGGCCATCGCCGAGTATCGCCGCGGGCGGGACGTCGGCGGCCCGCTGTTTTTGGGCATGGACACTCACGCCCTCTCCGAGCCCGCGTTCATCACCGCGGTGGAGGTGCTGGCCGCCAATGGCGTGCAAGTGATGGTGCAGGCGGGCCGCGGCTACACGCCCACGCCCGTCATCTCTCACGCCATTCTCACCTGGAATCGGGAGCACGCGGGCGTTCGGGCCGATGGCGTCGTCATCACCCCCTCGCACAATCCGCCCGATGACGGCGGCTTCAAGTACAATCCGCCCACGGGCGGGCCCGCCGACACCGACATCACCGCCGCCATCCAGAATCGGGCCAACGAGATCTTGCAGGACGGGCTGAAGGCGGTGAAGCGCATCCCCTTCGAGCGGGCCATGTCCGCGGAAACGACGGTCGCTTACGACTACATCACGCCCTACGTGGCCGATCTGGCGAACGTGGTGGATATGGAAGCCATCGCGGCCGCGGGATTGAAGATCGGCGTGGATTCCATGGGCGGCTCAGGCGTGGCCTATTGGGCTCCCATCGCCGAACGCTACGGCCTGGACATCGAGGTCGTCAACCCCTATGTCGATCCCACCTTCGGGTTTATGACGGTGGACAAGGACGGCAAAATTCGCATGGATTGCTCCTCGCCTTACGCCATGGCCCGACTCATCAGTCTCAAAGATCAGTTCGATGCGGCTTTCGGCAACGATCCCGACTACGACCGCCATGGCATCGTCACCCGCAGCGCCGGACTGATGAATCCCAATCATTATCTGGCCGTGGCTGTCAACTATCTCTTCCAAAATCGGCCCCATTGGCCCGCAGACGCAGCCGTGGGCAAGACCCTGGTCTCCAGTTCGATGATCGACCGGGTGGCCGCGGCTCTGGGACGGCGGCTGGCCGAGGCGCCGGTGGGCTTCAAATGGTTCGTGGATGGCCTGCTGAGCGGGGCTTACGGCTTTGGCGGGGAGGAGAGCGCGGGCGCGTCCTTCCTGCGGCGGGACGGCTCGGTGTGGACCACCGACAAGGATGGCTTCATCATGGATTTGCTGGCCGCGGAGATTCTGGCCCGCACCGGCCGGGATCCGGGCGAGCACTATCGCGAGCTGACAAAACGTTTCGGCGATCCCGTCTATCGTCGCATCGACGCGCCGGCCACGCCAGCGCAAAAAGCCGCTCTGAAAAAACTCTCGCCCGAGATGGTGACGGCCCGAGAGCTGGCGGGCGAGCCCATCCTGGCCAAACTGACCCGAGCGCCGGGCAACGATGCGCCCATCGGCGGCCTGAAAGTGGTGAGCGAAAATGGCTGGTTTGCGGCCCGACCCTCGGGCACCGAGGATATCTACAAAATCTACGCCGAAAGCTTCCTGGGCGAGGAGCATCTGGCGCGCATTCTGAGCGAAGCTCAGGCCATCGTCAGCGCCGCCTTCGCCGCCGCGGACGTATAGCATGAATTTCATGAAGCGCCTCTCCATCCCCCAGCGCCTTTCATCCAGCATCCGCACCAAACTCCTGGTTGCGGTGATGTTGGTCGCGCTCACGCCGCTATTGGGCACCGCGCTTTATGGCAATTGGTTCACCGGCAACGTGATAAAAGAGGAGGTCATTCGCTCCACGCACGACGAATTGAATCGCCGCGCTCAGCAAATCGAGACATTCATGGAGGGCATCAACAGCGATGTCCGCTATCTTTCTCATCTCAACAGCCTGAACGAATACCTGGACGCGGCTGCGGGGGATGACATGGCCGCGATGGAGCGCTGGCGGCGACAGTTGGAGCAGGACTTTCTCATCTACGCGTCATCCCATCCTTCTTATTATCAGGTGCGCTATCTGGATGCGACAGGCCAGGAGATCGCCCGGGTGGACACCATCCACGGCAGCGCATCCATCACGCCCGAAGGGCAGTTGCAGGATAAATCGGATCGCTATTACTTCATCGAAGGCGCCAAACTGGCTCCGGGCGATATCTACATCTCGCCTCTGGATTTGAATCGGGAGCATGGCGAGCTGGAGAGGCCGCTGCACCCGGTCATCCGCTATGTAACGCCCGTTTACAAAAATGGCGTTTTTCGGGGCGTGGTCGTGGTGAATGTAGAAGGTGAGACGCTGTTGAGATTCGTGCAATCGTCAGAAGATGGCGAGGGCCTCCTGGTGATGACAGATCAGGACGGCTATTATCTGGCGCATCCTGATCCCGCCAAACGCTGGGGCGGGCCCACCGATCTGAACACAAGCGAATCGGTCAGACGGGATTATCCCCACGCCAGCGAGGCGATCTTGTCCGGGCGTTCGGGCGATGATACGTGCGGGGGAGAGGTTTTCATCTTCACGCCCGTTTACTACTGGATGCAGCATCCCGAGCGCTACTGGGTTATCCTGCGGGTGGAGCCGGGCCAGGCGTTGTTGGCGCCATTGTTCGAATTTCGTCTCACCGCCGGATTCATCCTGATCGCCGCCATTCTCATCGCATTCTTGCTGACTTATCTGCTGGCCCGCAGCTTCACCGAGCCCCTGCTGGCTCTGGAACGGGGCGTGCAGAAGATGGCGCGGGGTGATTTCAGCGGGCAGCTCCTGGTGCAATCCACCGATGAAATCGGCCAGTTGACCCTCTCATTCAACGAGATGGCCCGGCTCACGCGCAGCTATTTCGAGCAGATGGATCGATTGCAGTCCCTGGGGATGAAGATCAGCTCCCACGTGGATCGGGAGGAGATTCTGCCGCTCATCACCGAAACCGTGCAAGAGCTGCTACCGGTCGAAGATGTGACCATTTTTTGTCTGTCCGAGCGCTCGCCTCATATCCAGCCGGTGGTGGTGGCCCAGACCAAAGACATCCCCGGCGAGGAGCGCACGCCTTATGATATGGCGGCGTTGAAAGAATCTTTGAGCCTGCGGGTGGGGGAGATGATCACCCGGAAGGCGGGGGAACGGGTTCTCTGTTATGCGCCGCTGCGCATTAGCACTCGCCGCCGGGCCATCGTGGAGCTTATCGGGCGGCCCGAGAAGGTGCTGGACGCCTGGCATTGCAAGTTGCTCTCCAGCCTCATGGCTCAGGGATCCATCGCACTGGAAAACGCCGATCTTTATCAGCGGCTGGCTTTGCACCGCGAGCAGTTGCGGCGTCTGGTGGATGAACTGATGACCGCACAGGAGGAAGAGCGGCGCATAGTCGCGTATGACATCCATGACGGGCTGCTGCAATATCTGGTGGCCACCCGCCTGCTGATGCGAAATTACGCCATGATGCTGGAGCAAGACCCGGACGTCGCGCGCGAGCTCTTGCAGGACGGCATGGATCAACTGGCGTCCGCCATCAACGAGGGCCGCCGCATCATCGAAGGCATGCGCCCGACCCTGCTGGATGATCTGGGCCTGGAGGCTGCGGTGCGGGAGATGGCCAACAGCATGGCCCGCCGCGCTGGCTGGCAATTTTCCATGGAGATCGCCCTGGATGAGGTGGAAATCCCGCCCAATGTGGAGATCGCGGCCTTCCGCATCGTGCAAGAGGCCCTGACCAACGCCTACAAATACGCTCCGGGCCAGCGGGTGAGCCTGCGCATGAGCGCGGCGGACGATGTGCTCACCATTCAGGTGCAGGATTGGGGCGAGGGTTTCATCCTGGATGAGGTGGACGCGGATCTAGGGCATGTGGGCCTGGTGGCCATGCAGGAGCGGGCGCGGCTGGTGGGCGGCGTCTGCACCATCAAAAGTCAACCCGGGGAAGGCGTGCGCATATTCGTGCGTCTGCCCCTCACGCAGGAACTTGGAGTGTTGATCGAAGATGTCGAAGATTCGCGTGATCATTGCTGATGACCACGGCGTGGTGCGAGCGGGCTTGCGCGGCCTGCTGGCTGCGGCTGGCTTGGATGTGGTCGGCGAGGCGGGAACGGGCGCGGAAGCTGTATCCCTGGCCCGCTCGCTGCATCCCGATGTTGTGCTGCTAGATGTGCGGATGCCTGAAATGGACGGCTTGCAGGCCCTGACCGCCATCAAGTCGGAATTGCCCGAGATCAGCGTGGTGATGCTGACGGTGTACGCCAGCACCGAGTATCTTTCTCGGGCCATCGCCGCGGGCGCGGCCGGCTATCTGCTCAAGGATGCGGAGCCGGATGAGATCGTGCGGGTGGTGCGGGCCGCTGCCGAGGGGAGCCGGGTCATCGACGCCTCGCTGCTGCAATCGGTGCTGGAGCATACGCCCGTGGCCGAGGCCGACGCTCTGCAGCAGGCAGATCTCACCCAGCAGGAGCTGCGGGTGCTCAAACTCATCGCCCTGGGCCTGACCAACGACGCCATCGCCGAGACGCTGGTGGTCAGCCGCAACACCGTCAAGACCCACGTGCGGCACATCTTCGAGAAGCTGGGGGTCTCGGATCGCACCCAGGCCGCCATCTGGGCCGTGCGCAACGGGCTGGTGGAATAGCGCCCGGCCCAGTCCGCCGCGCGCCTGCGCTTCGCTGGGCAAAGACTTCGGATATGTCGCCAGACCTTCGAAGTCTACAGCGGGGCCGCCATGTCGCCCCCTGAAATCCTGCTGAGCCTGATCTTTTGCACCTGCTAACGTATGCCAGTTGGTTGTCTTTTTTCACTCAAACCTGACAGGTTCTCGTAACCCTGGCGGCAGAATGTGCGGTCTTCAGTAAACGACAACAACGAAGCGTGAAAAGCCCTGAATCGCTGTCAAAGGAACCTGTCAGGTTCATTCAATCGAAAACGACCTTGGCAGTTACGAGCTTTTTGCAGTGGCGCTGGTTGACTGACAAAAGTCAACTTGCTTCTAAACCTACCGATTAAAATCAGGGCCAGGGGCGGCCCCCACCGACGCTTCCAGCGCCCCTTTTGACGAGGAAACCACCGTCCCCGCGGGGGACGGGCGGCGGAACGCCCGTGGAACCGAATTCATTCGGCGAGTGAGGCGGCGCAACGAGATTTGTCGGTCAATCAGGCAGCGGCGTCAAAAATGAGGAGAAGATGAAAAATCATCCTGCGGGGTGATTTTTTCGCGTCTGAGAAAGCGTATAATGAAAGATAGATTAAAGGCAGAATCGGTCTTACTTCATCGGTCTTACTTTCCACCATTCCCCAAAAGGAGGTTTGCTGCGTTAGAAATGACACATCTTTCTCCACGCCACGTATGTTCCATCCCGAACCGCCATTCCTTAGGAAATCATAGAATTCCAATGGGAGGAGTCAAGTGAAACGAAAGTATTTCATAATCCTTGCGATGGCGTTGCTGCTGGCGATGGCGCTGACCAGCGTCGCATTCGCCGAAGGCCCCGCCAACGCACCACATCAGCAGGGTGATCACGAGGGGTGCGTCACCTGTCATGAGGGCATCGAAAACATTCGACAGCCCGATACGCTGATGTTCCAGCAGATTCAGGCCATGGGCGAATGCACCGCCTGTCATGGCGGCGACGCCACGGTCACCGATGACAAAGATGCTGCGCACTCGGGCGAGTTCTATCCCGATCCCGGCAGCATCTGGATCTCGGACAAGACCTGCGGCAAGTGCCATCCCGGCTACACCGAGCGCCTGATGACTGCGCTGATGAACACCGAAATGGGTAAAATCCAGGGCAACCTGGTGACCTGGGGCGCGCAGAAAGATCGCAAGCCCATCTACGCCAACTACACCCTGGATGACACCGATGGCCTGGTTCCCAGTGCGGGCACCGATACGTACAAGGAATACATGAAGAAGGTCATCGAGCAGTATCCTGACAATTTCCCCACTCATGTGGAGCAGATGCCGAATCCCACGGTCGAGGAAATTGTGCAGGATCCCTCCAAAGCGGCGTTCACCTATCAGCGACAGCAGTGCCAGCGCTGCCATGTGGGCGTGCAACCCCGCACCAAGCGCGGCGACTGGCGCGGCACAGGCTGCTCCTCGTGCCACATCCCTTACAGCAACGAAGGGTATTACGAGGGCAATGATCCCACCATCCCCAAGGATGAGCCGGGCCACCTGATGACGCACCAGATTCAGGCCACTCGAGACGCCAAGGTCACGGTCAACGGGCACACCTACTCGGGCATCCCTGTCGAGACCTGCAACTCCTGCCACAACCGCGGCAAGCGCATCGGCGTGAGCTACGAAGGCATTATGGAGTTCCCCTACGGCACGCCCTTTGGTGAGAGCGGCATGGGGCAGCCCAAGCTGCACACCAAAAAGTACCTCTACATCAAGGACGACCTGCATCACTCCATGGAGAGCCGGCCCGAGAATCCCGAAGGCGGCATGTTGTGCCAGGACTGCCACACCAGCATCGAGATGCACGGCGATGGCAACATCCCCGCCACCACTCTGGCCCAGGTCGAGATCGAATGCGCGGACTGCCACGGCACCCCCGATCAATATCCGTGGGAGTTGCCGCTGGGCTATGGCGAAGAGTTGTTGCACGAGCCCATGGAGGGCGAGCGCGGTCTGGCCATGGAGCAGCCCGACAACAAGACCTACTTCGGCACGGAGTATGACCCCGAGGACGGCTTCCTGCTCACCACCCGCGGCAATCCCTTCGAGAACGTGGTCAAGAGGGGCGATGAGGTCATCGTCCATTCCGCCAGCGGCCTCGACTTCAAGGTGCCTTTGCTGAAGAAGATCAAGGAAGACGGCACATGGAAGAGCAAGGATGCGGAAGTGGCCATGGACTCGGTGGACGCTCACATGGACAACCTGGAGTGCTACTCCTGCCATGCCGACTGGGCTCCCCAGTGCTATGGCTGCCACGTGACCATGGACTACTCCGAAGGCAAGTCGGATAGCGACTGGGTGGCTCGCGGCAATGCGCATCAGGCCAATGGTCTCAACGACATGACCATCACCTCGCCCGGCAAGGCCAAGGAAGGCCGCTCCTACCTGCGGTGGGAAGAGCCCATTCTGGGCGTCAACGGCGAAGGTCGCGTCACGCCGCTCATTCCCGGCTGCCAGGTCATCTACACCGTGGTCGGGCCCGACGGCAAGAACCTCGCGCACAACGTCATCGCCACCAGCGAAGAAGCGCCGCTGGCTCTGGATATGGCGCCGGTGCAGCCGCATACAGCCGGCCGCAAGGCCCGCACCTGCGAATCCTGCCACAACGATCCCAAAGCCCTGGGCTACGGCATCGAAGACGGTCGGTTTATGCAGGGCTATGAGAATGGCTTCATCGTGGACCTGGTGGACGCCGAGGGCAACGTCCTCACCACCAACGCCCGCTATCAGAGCGATCCTATCCCGCGGCTGACCAGCGACCTCAGCCAGGTCGTTGATCCTGAGACGGGCGAGCAATTGATGGTTGTCGGCACCCACTGGCCCGCTTCTGGCCCTCTTACAGCAGATCAGCGTTCTCGCATGGAACGCGTGGGCCTGTGCATGGGCTGCCATCAGAACATGGCCGACTCCGCTTTCTGGACGGATTCCGTGATCGCTAAGTACGGCAAGATCACCACGGATCAGGAGCACATCGAAATGCTCAACCAGATGGTGCATGACGCCGTGGCTGCTGGCGATTCCGAGGCTGCCGCCAAATACGAAGACGCCATCAAGCAGCTCGAAGAGGCCCAGGCCAAGGCCAAAGAAGCCGAAGCCAAGGCGTCGGAAGCTGAAGCGGCTGTGAAGGAGGCCGAGGCCAAGGCGCAGGCCGCGGAGATGGAGAAGAAGAATCTCGAGTCCGAGCTTGAAAAAGCCAAGGCCCAGGCCAACGTCGAACAGGCTCCCGCTCCCGCCGAAGGCGGCAGCAACTGGGTGGCGATGCTCATCGCCGCGTTGGTGGGCCTGGTCGTTGGCGGCGGCGTCGCCTTCGCTCTCAAGAAGTAGTAAGACCAGTAAGACCACACATTCATTCTGCACGTCAGGAAACCAGAACCGGTGGGCGCTCGCAACGCCTGCCGGTTGGTTTCCTGAAGAATGAAAAGCGCCAGTTCAGGCGTCTTAGCGTCTGAACTGCGCACTTTTCCCCGGCTTTTTATATTCAAGACTTTTTGTTAGAATTTCCTTAATCATTTCGCTCTGCAAAAACACGGCATATTTATTCTCTTATGGCTCAAACGACTGCTAAAAGACAAACCTCTGATTGGTGGCGCTGGCTGATTGCCGCCGGCGTGGCGTTGATCGTGATGGTTGGGGTCTGGTATGCGTTGACGCATTTGGTGAATTTTGGGAAGACGGCTTCGACGGCCTCTACGGAGGGGGGCGCACAAACGGCGGAGGAGGCGCAGCCCGCGGGCGCAGAATTGCCCATGGATGATTTCACCAAGCTGGCCCTGGAAAAAGCCAAGCAGGGTGATGTGGATGGCGCACTAAAGGCTTTCTCGGTGGCTATCGCCGCAAATCCCGAGGGAGCGGCTATTCCTTATTACTATCGGGGATTGGTTTATATCGAAGAGGGGGAAGCGGATGAGGCGATTGCAGATTTCACCAGGGCCATCGAGGCTGATAGCCATTTTCCTCAGGCCTACGCGGCTCGGGGCACTGCCTATCTTATGATCTCCCGCCCGGCCAAGGCCGCGGAGGATTTCAACAAGGCCCTGCAGTTGGATCCCAACAACGCCAACACCTATGTCAATCGCGCCCGGGCGCTGATGGGATTACAGATGAACAAGGAAGCCGAGGCTGATCTGAATCGGGCCATCGAGTTGGATCCGAAACTGCTGGCTGCGTATTTCAATCGGGGCGTGCTGCGCATGATGAACCAGGATACGCAGCGAGCTCTGGATGACTTCAACCAGTGCATCGCCATCAATCCCAATGCGCCAGCGCCCTATTTCAATCGGGCGGTGGCCTACATCGAATTGGGCGATAAGAAGGCCGCGGCCACGGATCTGGCTGTTTATCTCACCATCTCCAAGGACGAGGAGGGCAAGCATCAGGCCCGCTCATTGCTGGATTCTCTCACCGGCACCCAGGGGGACAACCCGCCTCCTCCCACCGAAGAAGTGGATAGCAGCACCAACGGCCATAATCAGTAAAAGGCGTAAGGAACGGTCGACGCTGATCGTTCCTTTGTTATTGCCCCCAAATGGGGTACGCCAAATAGATAGGAAATTCCCCCGTTTTGGAGCATTTCATAACCGGGAATTTCATATACGATTGAAGTGTTGGCTCCACTGCAAAAATGTCATTTCACCACAGAGACATGGAGGACACGGAGGAAATAGTGGTAGTTCGTAACTACTAACGTAGCCCTGTTCACTCAACACGGATACGAGGAAACACAGATAAAATCTTTTTTGAATGCCTTCGTGTCTTCGTTTCCTTCGTGTCTTCGTGGCAAAAGAGGACGATTGGGGCCAACGACCTTAGCAGTTACG
>JALWDV010000471.1 GCA_027036755.1 Anaerolineae bacterium | reverse complement strand
GTCACATAACGCCACATAACGCCACATAACGCCACATATCACCACATAACACCAGATAACGCCACATAGCACCACATGACACCACGTAGCACAACATAGCGTCATATAACGTCAAATGACGTCACATCATATCACATAAAGTCAGGTAGCGTCACGTAACATCACATAACGTCAAATAACGTCACATAACGCAACATAATGCCACATGACGCACGTAACTCCACATGACGCAACATAACGCCACCTAACACCACATAGCGCCTCATAGCGCCACATAACGCCAAATAGCACGACCAAACACCACATATGAGCACATAACACCACATAACACCACATAACACCCATAGCACCACATGACTCCACATAACACAACATAACGTTAAATTACGTCAAATGACGTCACATAACATCATATAACGTCAGGTAAAGTCAAATAACATCACTTAGCGTCATGTAACGCCACATAACGCCACATGACTCCACATAACCGCAAATAACGCCAGATAACACCACATATCAGCACATAACAACACATAGCAGCACATAACACCCATAACAGCACAGGACACCAAATAACACCACATAACGTCAAATAACGTCAAATGACGTCACATAATATCATATAAAGTCAGGTAACGTCACATAACATCACACCACGTCAAATAACGCCACATAACCTCACATAACGCCACATAACGCCGCATAACGCCACATAACGCCACATAACGCCACATAACGCCACATAACGCCACATGACGTCACATATAACCTCATGACGTCAAACAACGCCACATAACGTCACATAACGCCACTTAACGCCACATAACGCCACATAACGCACATAACTCCACATGACGCAACATAACGCCACATAACACCACATAACGCCTTATAGCGCCACATAACGCCACAAAGCACCACACACCACCAAATATGAGCACATAACACCACATAACACCACATAACACCAATAACACCACATGACTCCGCATAGCACCACATAACGTCAAATAACGTCAAGTGACGTCACATAACGTCACATAACGTCACATAACATCACATGACGTCACATAA
>JALWDV010000470.1 GCA_027036755.1 Anaerolineae bacterium | reverse complement strand
GCTGGCGGTAGCCTTCGCAGGTTCGAGTCCTGCCCGGCCCACTTCGAGCCCACATAGCTCAGTCGGTAGAGCACATTCTTGGTAAGAATGAGGTCATCGGTTCAAGTCCGATTGTGGGCTCCTCAACCTACCGTCTTCAACCATGGCCGTCTCCATTTGGGGACGGCCAAAAAATGCAACCAAGAATCATTGGACAAATAACGTCCAAGCAGGAGGCAAAACTCATGGCAAAGCAGCATTACGAGCGGAAGAAGCCCCACGTGAACGTGGGCACCATTGGTCACATTGATCATGGCAAGACGACCCTGACCGCGGCCATCACCAAGACCTTGAGTCTGAAGGGCTGGGCGGACTTCACTGCGTTTGATCAGATTGACAATGCGCCGGAAGAGAAGGCCCGCGGCATTACGATTGCGATTGCGCACGTGGAGTATGAGACCGAGAAACGGCACTATGCACACGTGGACTGCCCCGGCCACGCGGACTACATCAAGAACATGATCACGGGTGCGGCGCAGATGGACGGCGCCATCCTGGTGGTGGCGGCTCCTGATGGCCCGATGCCCCAGACTCGCGAGCACATCCTGCTGGCGCGTCAGGTGGAAGTGCCTGCGATTGTGGTGTTCCTGAACAAAGTGGACATGATGGATGACGAGGAGCTGCTGGAGCTTGTGGAGCTGGAGCTGCGCGAGCTTTTGGACAGCTATGGTTATCCTGGCGACGAGATTCCCATTGTGCGCGGGAGTGCGCTGGAAGCGCTGATGTGCGAGAGCGACGACCCTGACGCTGAATGCTACAAGCCCATCTGGGAGCTGATGCGTGTGGTGGACGAGTACATTCCCACGCCCGAGCGCGACATCGACAAGCCGTTCCTGATGCCCATCGAGGACGTGTTCTCGATTAAGGGTCGCGGCACGGTGGTGACGGGACGCGTGGAGCGCGGCCGCATCTACCCGATGGACGAGGTGGAGATTGTGGGTCTGAAGCCGACGCGGAAGACGGTGGCCACGTCGCTGGAGATGTTCCGCAAGATTTTGGACTACGCCGAGGCTGGCGAGAACGTGGGCGTGCTGCTGCGCGGCATCGACCGTGACGAGGTCGAGCGCGGGCAGGTGTTGGCGAAGCCCGGCAGCATTACGCCGCACACCAAGTTCAAGGCCGAGGTGTATGTGCTGAAGAAGGAAGAGGGCGGACGTCATACGCCCTTCTTCGAAGGCTACCGGCCCCAGTTCTACATTCGCACGATGGACATCACTGGTTCGGTGCATCTGCCCGAGGGCGTCGAGATGGTGATGCCTGGCGACAACGTGAACATGGAAGTGGAGTTGATTTCGCCTGTGGCGCTGGAAGTGGGCTCTCGCTTCGCGATTCGCGAGGGCGGGCGCACCGTGGGCGCTGGCGTCATTACCGAGATCATCGAATAAGACGTCTTCTCATTCAATTGAAAGCAAACTGCCGGGGAGCAAGGAGTAGGATGCTTGCTCCCCGTTCAGGCTTTATCCTTAAAACGAGGTAAGTCACACTGTGGCTAAAAAAGGAAATCGCGTGCTGGTCACTCTGGCCTGCACCGAGTGCAAAGAGCGCAACTATCTCACAAGTAAAAATCGGCGCAATCAGACCGGGCGCCTGGAAATGAAGAAGTATTGCCCGCGTTGCCGTCGCCACACCTTGCATCGCGAGACAAAATAAGGTATTCTATAAAATCGGGCTGTCAATTTGGTTTGTCGGCCTGATCCGTTGAAGGCGAGTAGCTCAACTTGGCAGAGCGGCGGTCTCCAAAACCGCAGGTTGCGGGTTCAAGTCCTGCCTCGCCTGCTCTTGATGGCTAAGACACCGCTTGGGAAACCGGGCGGTGTCTTACACCGTCAGGGCGTCTTTCCTCAGCCTTTCTTCCAAGGAGCCAGGTATTCATGGCCAAGTCGAAAAACGAGGCTTCCGCCAAAAGCGTCAACCCGGTCGTCAAATATCTGCGCGAAACCCGTGCGGAACTCTCCAAGGTCACCTGGCCGACCCGCGATGAGTGGATTCGGCTCAGCGGCATTGTGTTGGCCGTTACGGTGGCGATGGCGTTGATTTTGGGGATTACCGATGCAATTGGCGCTCAGATTATGAACTTTATTCTGTATCGTTAATTTCCGCGCCTCCTTCACTCCAACACCTAAAGCTCGTGACTGATCAATCCCGGCGAAATCAAGAGCCCGAAAACGAATTTGATATGATGGACGCCTTCGATGCGGATGACGTTCTGCAGGATGATGCGGCCGGTGAGTCCGACGAAGAGGAAAAAGACGGGCGCGAGTGGTATGTCGTTCACTGCTACTCGGGCATGGAGACGCGCGTCAAACGCAATCTGGAGCACCGGATTGAGACGATGGCCATGGGAGATCGCATTTTTGCGGTCGTCGTGCCCACCGAAGAGCAGATCGAACTCAAGGATGGCGAACGCCGCGTGGTCGAGCGCCGCGTTTTCCCAGGCTACATCCTGGTGCAGATGATTTTGGATGACGATAGCTGGTCGGTGGTGCGCAACACGCCCGGCGTCACCGGGTTCGTCGGCATCGGCAATCGCCCCACCCCGCTCAGCGCCTCTGAGGTTGAGCACATTATGAGCCGCATCGAGGCGGGGCAGCCCCGGGTGCAAGTGGATTTCAAGCCGGGCGACAAGGTTCGCATCACCGAAGGCGCATTCGCCGATTTTCATGGCACGGTCGAGGAGATCGATATCGAGCGAGGCAAGGTGCGCATTCTTGTTTCCATCTTCGGTCGCGAAACGCCCGTCGAGGTGGATTTCCTGCAAGTCGAAAAGTCGTAACTTATGCCTGCTTTCTGTCATCTGATAGTGGCGGCATTGACCAGATAAATTTTCAGAAAATTCGGAGCACTCATGGCTAAGAAAGTCAAAGCAGTTATCACCCTGCAATTGCCTGCGGGCAAAGCCACGCCCGCCCCGCCTGTCGGCCCGGCCCTGGGCCAGCATGGCATCAACATCGTAGGCTTTTGCAAAGAGTACAACGCCCGCACCAGCACGATGATCGGCAACATCGTGCCTGCACAGATCACCGTTTATTCCGACGGCTCCTTCACCTTCATCACCAAGACGCCTCCCGCGTCGGATTTGTTGAAGAAGGCCGCTGGCGTGCCCAAGGGCGCAGGCAATCCCCTGACAGATCGCGTGGGAACTGTCACCCGGGCTCAGGTAAAGGAGATCGCCGAGATCAAGATGAAGGACCTGAACGCGGTGGATATCGAAGGCGCAATGCGTCAGATCGAAGGCACGGCCCGCAGCATGGGCATCGACGTGGTGGCGTAAATCCGCGCCCCCTGATTCTGATTACTGAAAGTAGCTGCTAATGTAGCCCTGTTCACTCAACACGGATACGAGAAAACACGGATAAAGTCTTTTTGAATGACTTTGCGCCTTCGTCTCCTTCGTGTCTTCGTGGCAAAAGAGGTCGATTGGG
>JALWDV010000469.1 GCA_027036755.1 Anaerolineae bacterium | reverse complement strand
CAAATGAGGATTTGGTTTCCCCTATACTTTGCCACAAAGGAGCATCTTCGTCATCTTTTTCTCTTTATTCGGTTCTCAAGGTGCGAAATGTAGGCTGAGAGCATTTCAACCGCAAAAGTTATGGATTGCCGGGCTTTCCAGCTCTGTTTCCGCCCATCTGGGACCGGGAACCATTGGCATCGTTGGCTACCGCACCGACTGACTTTCTTTTTCTGGAAACATTATGACACAAGAGACATCCTCCGACCGATTGGAACAATACACCCGCACTTTGTTCTTCGAAGGCCCGGCCAAAGCGCATCTATACGCCAGCCCCATCCTGCCCGAAGAAAAAAGCCTGTTCGAGACCATTGATCAGCTCTGGCGCACGCTGCAACGGGTGGAACCGGACAAGGCGTTCAGGGAATCATTGCACTCGCAATTGACGAATGAAGCCCGGCGGCGGACAACCAAACAGCAATTGGGCATCGCGTTGGAAGAGAAAAAAGAAGCGCATCGCTCGCGCACGCCCTGGATCGCCTCGGCCGCGGTGGTGGGTGCGGCTGCGACTCTGGCCGGGGCCTACGCATACTGGCGCTGGGCTGTTTCCCGGCAGGCGGCGTGAAGGGTTCGGGCGGCATTCATCGCCATGCAGACGCTCCGCTGATTGACTGACAAATCTCGTTGCGCCGCCTCACTCGCCGAATGAATTCGGTTCTACAGGCGTTCCGCCGCCCGTCCCCCTGCGGGGACGGTATTTCCCTCGTCAAGAAAGGATCCCGCAAGCGTCGGCGCAGGCCGACGGGCGGCCCATCTAATCAGGCTTCCTCATCTCCTCCCCCGCCCGTCTCGGAGCGGGGGAGGAACCAAAGGTGGGGGCCGCCCCTAGCCCTGATTTTAATCGGCGGTTTTAGACGCCAAGCCGACTTTTGCCACTCAACCAGAGTCTTGCGTCTGGACGCAAAAACAGACAACCGGATTTCAGGCTACCTTGACAATGTCACATTACGTCATTCAGCAATTTCAAATTTAGAATCCGCAAGCGGAAAGGAGGCGCTTTCACCCCTCCCGGCCTCCTTTTTGCCCCCACCCCGCCC
>JALWDV010000468.1 GCA_027036755.1 Anaerolineae bacterium | reverse complement strand
GGGAGGGCAGGCCCTGGAATTTGACCCGCTTCTGCGCCATCTTGATCCAGCGCACCAGGTGATGATCCTCGGGGAAGAGTTCGATGATGGCCTCATCGGTGCGGTAGATGTCCTCGGGATCGCCCGAGAGCGCCACCCAGCGGAAGGGGCCTTTGCCCTCGCTGAAGAGGGGGCGGATGTAGGCGGGCACGAATCCGGGGTAATCGAAGGCGTTGGTCACGCCCGCGTCGTAGGCCATCTGCCGCAGGTTGTTGCCGTAATCGAAGACGATGGCGCCCCGTTCCTGGAAGGCCAGCATGGCCTCCACGTGCCGGGCCATGCTTTCCATGGCCAACGCCTTGAACTTCTCGGGGTCGCGCTCCCGCAGCGCCACTGCTTCCTCAAAGCTCATGCCGCGGGGGTAGTAGTAGAGGGGATCGTGGGCGCTGGTTTGATCGGTGACCACGTCGGGCGTGACGCCGCGGCGCACCAGCTCGGGCAGCACGTCGGCCGTGTTGCCCAGCAGCCCGATGGAGATGGCCTCTTCTTTGGCCAACGCTTCCTCCACCCGGCGCAGCGCATCGTCCAGATCATCGGCCACCACGTCCAGATACGCGGTTTCCAGCCGTCGCTGGATGCGGTGCGGGTCGATTTCGACGATGAGGCCCACGCCTTCGTTCATGGTGATGGCCAGGGGTTGGGCCCCGCCCATCTCGCCCAGACCGCCCGTCAGGGTGAACTTGCCCTTGAGGGAGGGCCACCCCTGCTGCGTCGCCAGCGAAGCCAAAGTCTCGTAGGTGCCCTGCAGGATGCCCTGGGTGCCGATGTAAATCCACGAGCCCGCGGTCATCTGGCCGTACATGATGAGCCCTTTTGCTTCCAGCTCGTCGAAGACTTCCCAGGTGGCCCATTTTGGCACTAGATTCGAGTTGGCGATGAGCACCCGGGGCGCGTCCTCGTGGGTCTTGAACACGGCCACGGGCTTGCCCGACTGGATGAGCAGGGTGTCGTCCACGTCCATCTTGCGCAGGGTGTCGAGGATGGCGTCGAAGCTTTCCCAGTCGCGGGCGGCTTTGCCCCTGCCACCGTAGACGATGA
>JALWDV010000467.1 GCA_027036755.1 Anaerolineae bacterium | reverse complement strand
GTGGGGGCTCTGAATAGAGCCGTTTGTAGGTAAAAGCGAGCTGGTCAATCGTCCAGTGTTTACTTGGAGCTGGTGTACTTGGTGACGGCCTTGGTGCCTTCGCTGACGGCGTGCTTGGCCAACTCACCGGGCAAGAGCAGACGCACGGCCGTCTGGATCTCTCTAGAGGTGATCGTCGATCGGCGGTTGTAGTGAGCCAGACGACTAGCCTCGGCGGCGATACGCTCGAAGATGTCATTAACGAACGAGTTCATTATGCTCATCGCTTTGCTAGAGATTCCCGTGTCGGGATGTACCTGCTTCAAAACCTTATAGATGTAGATGCTGTAGCTCTCCCTCCTCCTCTTCCTGCGCTTCTTGTCGCCACCTCGTGCGGTCTTCGCCTTGCTGACGGCCTTCTTAGCTCCCTTAGATGCTGGTTTAGGTCCCATCGTGCTCGAATGGAGAATAAGCGAACAGATCGACTGCGAAGCCTTTTATATCAGGCTGGCAGCGAGCCGCGGGCCGTTTTTGTCGCCAGAGCGAACAGCGCACGGCACGGCACGGCTCGAATGCGTCGCTTAAAACGGCTCGGCTCGCTCTCAGCTCTCATATAAAAGCTGGCGGCTGGCCGGCTAGCGCGCATTCAGCTTATTGTAGCTCGAGTGACTAGTTATCTTCTACAGAACCGATCATGACAGGACGCGGAAAGGGAGGAAAGGCGAAGGGAAAGGCAAAGTCCCGATCATCCCGTGCCGGATTACAGTTCCCAGTGGGAAGGATCCATCGTCTGTTGAGAAAGGGCAACTATGCCGAGCGTGTCGGAGCCGGTGCACCCGTCTATCTGGCCGCCGTCATGGAGTACTTGGCTGCCGAGGTTCTCGAGCTGGCAGGTAACGCCGCTCGCGACAACAAGAAGACGAGGATCATCCCCCGTCACCTCCAGTTGGCCATCCGTAACGACGAGGAGCTGAACAAACTCCTGTCCGGAGTGACGATCGCCCAGGGTGGTGTGCTGCCCAACATCCAGGCCGTACTCCTGCCCAAGAAGACACAGAAGCCAAAGTAAACTCCAGTAAGATCGCAATCAGTCAGACA
>JALWDV010000466.1 GCA_027036755.1 Anaerolineae bacterium | reverse complement strand
TACTAGGTTATTTGCGAGATGATTACTTAGGTATACAGAGAGTTAAATTGTCTAGTAGAATCTGAAGAATCTCGAATATATAGCGGTCAGGTGAAAGCCTAGGAAGACAGAGAATATCTGAATTTAAACATCTAGCTGCATATTTAGATTACAGCCGGGTGGACAGTAATGGAAAGATACACAGAAGGACATTGAACTCTACACGGGGACACCAAAAGAGAGTCTGATTTTCATCTTTGCTACAATACTGAGTTAGTTGCGAGATGATTTCTTAGTTCCAGAGAGAGATAAAGAGTCTGGTAGAGACTGCAAAATCAAATAAGATATCAAGTTTGATGGAGTAGGACATTTAACCTGCCAGCGTATTATCTATAGATCACGTGATATCATAAGAATACAGGGAACATCCTAATTTAACCTTTATATTCATAGTTAGATTGCAATCGATTGGACAATAATGGAAAGACACGCAGAAGGACACTGAAAACTACACGATGACAACAGAAGAGAGTCTTGTTTTCAGCTACGCTACACAACTAAGATAGTTGAGAGATGATTAGTAATGGATACAGAGAGATAAATAGTCTGGAAGAAACTGAAGAATTTCTTACGATATCAAGTTTGAAGAAGAAGGACATTTAACCTGCTAGAGAGTCATCCAGTGATCAACTGATAGCCTAAGAAGACAGGGAACATTCTTATTTAACTTTTAACTACATAGTTACATTGCAACCGATTGGACAGTTATGTAAACATACGTAGAAGAACAGTGAAAACAGCACGTTTATACCAGATAAAAGTCTGATTTTCATCTACGCTAGGTAGTGGCGAGATGATTACTTTTGTTCCACAAAGAGATAAATATTGTGGTAGAGAATGATGCATTAGGTCATTTATCCTGCCAGTATGTCATGTAGCGATCACGTCATAACCTTAGTATACAGGGAACATCTGAATTTAACTTTTCACTAGATGAAGAGATTACAATTGTTTGGACAATAATGGAACGAAATGCAGAAGAATATTGAAATCTACACGGCAACAACAGATTTTCAGCTACGTTACAATACTGAGATAGAT
>JALWDV010000465.1 GCA_027036755.1 Anaerolineae bacterium | reverse complement strand
GAACCTGTCAGGTTTGAGTGGAAAAAGACAACCAACTGGCATACGTTAGCAGTTACGAATTCGCCCTGATCGAGGAAGTCGAGAGAAAACTCGCAGTCGGCTGAACGATTCGATGTGTGGCGCGGCGGGGCGGGCTCTGCGCTCCCTGCGCCACACATCTCGTGCAATGTGCAAAGTTGGACGAAAGGCTGTAAAATGTAAAATAAGAAAAATTTCGGCTAACCTACGGACATAGTTTGTCCATTCATTACGTTCTGATAGGAGTGAACAAAATGGCATCTATTCACATGATTGCTCTCGGCATGGTCGAAACCAAAGGCTTGGTGGGCGCGATTGAAGCCGCCGACGCCATGGTCAAGGCCGCCAACGTCAAACTTATCGGCAAGGAATACATCGGCGCCGGTTACGTGACCGTGATGGTGCGCGGCGATGTGGGCGCGGTCAAGGCCGCCACGGACGCGGGCGCGGCCGCGGCCCAGCGCGTGGGCGAGCTGGTCAGCGTCCACGTCATCCCCCGTCCCCACGGCGATGTGGAAGGCATCCTGCCCCAACTGGCGGAGTAAGGCGCTGACTCGTTGACTGTTGGCGATTGACCGCGTGTCAGTGGCAAATCGATGCGTTCTCCCCGTGAAATGATCAGCGTCGGCATCGATGTCGGCACGACGACGACGCAGATCGTTTTTTCGCACCTTAGCATTCAGGATACCGCCCGGGCGGGGCAGGCTCCCCGCATCCGCATCCAGTCCCGCGCCGTCATCTACCAGAGCCCCATCCATTTCACCCCGCTGCTGTCGGAGGATGAGGTGGATGTGACAGCGCTTTCGGAACTGGTGCGGAAGGAGTATCTGCGGGCGGGGGTCAGTCCCGGCCAGATCGAGACCGGCGCGGTCATCATCACCGGCGAGACGGCCCGAGCCAAGAACGCGGACGCCATCCTGCAGGCGCTCTCGGACCTGGCGGGCGATTTCGTGGTCACCGTGGCCGGGCCCAACGTAGAGGCCCAGATCGCGGCCCGGGGCTCCGGCGCGGCCGCCTACTCGGCCGAGCACTACACCCAGGTGGTCAATGTGGATGTGGGCG
>JALWDV010000464.1 GCA_027036755.1 Anaerolineae bacterium | reverse complement strand
TCGGGGCTTGTCAAGTCCTTTTCAAGACTTTTTTCGAGATTTCAAAAACTCGCTTTCTTCGCCCGTCCAACCAATTTTGCGTGGCCGTTTGTGATGTTTTCAAGATGCTGTATCGCTGAGCGCAAGACCCAATATACCACACAGATTGAGCTTTGTCAATACCTTTTTCGAGGAAATTTTGACTTTTTTCAAAATTCGTTGAAATCAGATGTCGCGGCGGCCTTCCAGCGCCCGACTGAGGGTGATTTCGTCCGCATATTCCAAATCGCCGCCCACGGGCAACCCCCGGGCCAGCCGGGTGACCCGCACGCCTTTGGGATGCAGCAACCGGGCCAGATACATGGCGGTGGCTTCGCCTTCCATGTTGGGGTTGGTGGCGATGAGCACTTCCTGGATGGGCTCTCCCTCCAGGCGATCCAGCAAAGACTGCACCCGCAGGTCGTCGGGCCCGACGCCCGCCACCGGATTGATGACTCCGTGCAGCACATGATAGAGGCCCTTGTATGCGCCCGTGCGCTCGATGGCCACCACGTCCAGCGGGTCTTCCACCACGCACACCAGATGCTGATCCCGGCCCGGATCGCTGCAGATGGCGCAGGGATCGGTCTCGGAAAGGTTCTGGCAGCGAGAGCAGTAGACGATGCTCTCTTTCAGGGTGGCGATGGCCTGGGCCAGGTCTTGCACCTGCTCATCGGGCGCGCGCAGCATGTAGAACGCCAGCCGGGACGCGCTCTTGGGCCCGATGCCGGGCAGGCGCTCGAAGGCTTCGATGAGCCGTTGGATGGGTTCAGCTACGCCGTGCATGGGGAGGAGTTTAAGGCAAAGGATACGAAAAATGTCTCACGCAGAGACGCAAAGGGAGAAAGATGGACTCAACAGGATTTCAGGGGGCGTTGCCTTTACCAGACCTGCCGGATTGTATGAACATGGACGTAATGACTAAGGTCGTTGGCCCCAATCGTCCTCTTTTGCCACGAAGACACGAAGGCATTCAAAAAAAAGATTTGGGTGTGTCCAAAATGAGTTGGAAAGTTAAAATAATCCATTCATTAACGGGGCGCTTCGCGCCCGCCGCCAGCGCC
>JALWDV010000463.1 GCA_027036755.1 Anaerolineae bacterium | reverse complement strand
TATGTGGCGTTTTATGGCGTTTTGTGGCGTTACCTGGGTTATATGCTGTTGTGTGGCGTTACGTGGCGTTATGTCGCGTTGTGTGGCGATATGTGGCGCAATGTGGCGTTATGTGGCGATATGTGGGATTATGTACCATTATATCTCTATGTGGCGATATGTGGTGTTATGTGGCGTTTTATTACGTCATGTGGCGATATGTGGTGTTATATGGCGTTATGTGGCGATATGTGGCATTATGTGCCGTTATATTGCGTTATGTGGCGATATGTGGTGTTTTGAGGCGTTTTATGGCGTTATGTGGCGTTATGTGATGTTATGCGGTGTTATGTGGTGTTATGTGGCGTAATATGACGTCATGTGGCGATATGTGGTGTTATATGGCGTTATGTGGCGATATGTGGCATTATGTGCTGTTATATGGCGTTACTTGGGGTTATATGGCGTCTTTTGGCGCTATGTGGCTTTATATGCGATATGTGGCGTTATGTGGCGTTATGTGGCGTCATGTGGCATTATGTGGCGTTATATGGCGTTTTGTGGCGTTATGTGGCGTTATATGGCGAGATTTGGCGTTGTATGGCCTTAGGTGGCGTGATGTAACGGAATATGACGTTGTCTGGCGTTCTTTGGCGTTATGTGACGTTATGTGACGATATTTGACGTTATGTGATGTCATGTGTTGCTATTTGGTGTTCTGTGGTGTTATGTGGTGTTATATGGCGTGATGTGGCGTTTTATGGCGTTTTGTGGCGTTACCTGGGTTATATGCTGTTGTGTGGCGTTACGTGGCGTTATGTCGCGTTGTGTGGCGATATGTGGCGCTATGTGGCGTTATGTGGCGATATGTGGCGTGATGTGACGTTATGTGGCGCTTTGAGGCGTTATATGGCGTTATGTGGCGTTATTTTGCGTTATGTGGCGTTATGTGGCGTTATCTGGCGTCATGTGGCCTTATGTGGCGTTATATGACGGAATATGACGTTATCTGGCGATACTTGGCGTTATGTGAAGTTATGTGACGTTATGTGGGGTTTTGTGGCGTAATGTGGCGTTATGTGGCGTCATGTGGCGTTATGTGGCGT
>JALWDV010000462.1 GCA_027036755.1 Anaerolineae bacterium | reverse complement strand
GGGATGTAGCTGAGCCAGCCATTCAAACTTCTGTGTTCTGTCTTGACAATATCCAGAAGTCCAACTTTGTTGCAGAGTTTGTTTCTGCTAGTTTCTGGCTTTTCTTCAATAATTACAACTTACATGTTTCCATCTCTGCTATTTATTGGATGTAATTATCCTTTCGACTTTTATTACAGGACAGTAAATGTATATATATATAAAAGAAAAATGATTTATCACATGCTCACATAATTTCCATTGTTTGAGCTCATTCATTAACAAATTTTGCAGAGATATGGTTCTTTCTTTGTTACCATGGCGATAGCTTGTTTTCTACGTTAGCATGACTGTTCATGAAGATGGAATGAACGATAGGTATCATGTTAGCACGGACGAATATAGCGACACACACACACACACACACACATCCTCCCGCGCATGCACATATATGTACATATTTAGGGAGAGACAGAGAGAGAGAGAGAGAGAGAGAGAGAGAATAAGAGGGGGTGTGGTTGATATGAAGAGATTGAGATAGGCAGATTAATAGATAGGTTGAAAAAGAGATATACAGATAGATACATTCACCAAGTATGATATTCTGCACATCTAGTTCCTTGTTTCCAGATACAGACAAAACACAGACAGAATGAAGTATTTTAATCAAGGGAGAAATAAAGTCCAAAACTGTTATACCAATCACTCTCCAGCATACTCTGAAGTCCCCGGGTTATGTGTTAACTACAAAACAAAGTGACGAATCGACTTTGTTGTTTCGTCTGTTCAACTCTTCTCTAGAGATTACAAGATCCGTTTTGACATAATTCCTGCTTGCGCATAAACAAAGATTGGGCGACTTTTTCCATTTTATCTAGCCTAAGTTTTGATATTATAAATAGTTATTTATATACAGGTACCATGATAATTATCATTAATATTTTGACATCAGTGTCTAATGATATCATTTCAGAATTTCTGTTAAATAATTTTGTTGTACATTTCTTGATTTATTAACATATTGTGTTTACTTATGATGAATTACGGTAATTAGTACGACCACAAGAGGTAATGGATGTATGTCAGTGCTGTGCGTTAATTACAGT
>JALWDV010000461.1 GCA_027036755.1 Anaerolineae bacterium | reverse complement strand
CCTTTTTGCCCCCACCCCGCCCCTCCCCCGATACTCGCTGCGCTCGTGTTCGGGGAAGGGAGATGCTCATCTGCTGCACAAATTGGCAAAGCGATGGGCTCCTCCCCCTGCAAGGCGCCAGCCGAAGCGGGGAGAGGCCGGAGGGGGGGGATTCTCTCTGAACCAAATTTGAAATTGCTGCCCGGTCATCAGACACTCTTGCAATCATGGCTCGACTACTTAGTCCTTCGCCCCAACCCGCGCATCGGCGGGCCGCCCGCGGCGCGTACTGGCGGGCGTTGGCGCTGGTTTTTCGCTGGGGCAAGGTGCCTTTCTCGAAACTTCTGGGCAGGTTGGAGAAGCGGGCTCCGTGGCCGGGCCACGACGCACACTGGCAGACGCTGGAGGAATACGCCCGCTGGCTGCCCGGGCATGTGCGCTGGAAGCCGGATCGTCTGAGCGGGCTCATCGATGTGTTCCCCACGCGCGAGACCATCGCCGCGCAGTTCAGGCAAAAGGGATATTTCGAGGAGGATTGCGACGGGCTCGCCTACTTTTCTGCCCAAAACCTGATCCAGTTCGTCGAAGACCCCAACAAAATCACCATCGTCACCGTGGTGCTTGATCCTTTCACCTTCAAGGAGCAAGCGCTGCTTTATTCGGCCCACGTCATCGTCGTGTTTCAATATCGGGGCAAGTGGCGGGTCATCTCCAACGATACGCTTTATGACGACGCTTTCGATTCCTTCGCCGAGGCGGTGCAATTCAACCCCTATTGCCGGGATCACCCCGTGCTGTGGACGGAAGTGAGGGACAAAGACCTCCACCTCTATGCGTCCGGCTCAAATCTGCTGGAAGTGGAGAAGAAGATGCAGGAGGTGTGGCGGAAGAAAGAGATGGGGCCTTTTTTGGCGTAGAGATTCTGATAGAAGGTAACTGCAAACGTAGTCTGTCTGTTTTCGGTGGCTTGGCTTCTGCTGCGGCAGCCCCCCCTCGCTCCCCCCCGCAAGCGGTGGGGAGGGCTCTCCGTCTGCAAAAAACTTTGCAAACCAGCGGCTCCCTCCCCTGCAAAGGAGCGAAGCGACTGGCGGGGGAGGGCCGGGGTG
>JALWDV010000460.1 GCA_027036755.1 Anaerolineae bacterium | reverse complement strand
GGCTAGCCCCGCAGGGGCGCTGTTTCTAGCCGGGGGACTTCATCCCCCGGCGCTGGCCGCGGGCGCGAAGCGCCCCGTTAATGAATGGATTATTTTAACTTTCCAACTCATTTGGGACGCACCCAAAGGATTTCATCCGTGTTTCCTCCTATCCGTGTCGAGGGAACAGGGTCGAGTTAGCAGTTACGAATGATGATTAAATGATGACGGATGTTTTGCTTCAATCATTGATCTTTGCTCCTCTCGCTCGGCTTCGGCTCGGGCCCGGGCCTCGGCGATGGCCTGCTCGTACGCTGCCCGGGCGGCTTCCACCTGGTCCGGCTCCAGAAATTCCCCGCCCGTGATGCCGCGCTCCACGAGCTTCTTGTTTTTATCGAAGCGCAGCGTCACTTCGATGCGCTGGAAGCAGCGATTACGCCCATCGCCCACCAGCACCTTGTGCACGGTGTATTGCCCGGTCTCGAAATCCTTGCTGAGATCGTTCATCAGGTCCACCCGCGCGGTGATCACCTCGCCGCAGCGCTTGCAACGGACGTGCACCCAATAGCTGCGCTGCTCCACGCCGCCGGGCGCTGTGAACATATTCTTCAAGCGATCAAAGAAGCTCATGTCGTCCAATCCTCCAACGACGCGCGCTCCTGTGGAGACTGGGGCTGATTTCTATCGATCATGAAGGGTTCATCATAACTCATGATCTGCTTCGCCCAAACGTCCCACAAATCCCTCGCGCGAATCGCTTTCGTAGAGCGATCGGGTTTGTGCGCCCTGGCAGGTTCAGGAATTTCGACCGGATTCTTTTTATGCGTGGCCATTTGCAAACTTAGCTCCACTGCAAAAAGATTGTTTCAACACGGAGACACAGAGGGCACGGAGAAAATAATGGTAGTTCATAGAGAAATTTCTCTCCAAACGTAACTGCTAAGGTAGTCTGTCTGTTTCCGGTGGCTTGGCTTCTGCTACGGCAGGCCCCCCTCGCTCCCCCCCCCGCAAGCGGGAGGGATGACCTCTCTGCCTGCAAAAAACTTTGCAAACCAGCGGCTCCCTCTCCCGCAAAGGAGCGGAGCGACTGGGCGGGGGAGGGCTGGGG
>JALWDV010000459.1 GCA_027036755.1 Anaerolineae bacterium | reverse complement strand
CTATTTTGGTTGAAGAAACAGCAACGCCGCCAGCGCCGGGGGATGAAGTCCCCCGGCTGGAAACAGCGCCCCTTCGGGGTTAGCCGGATTTATCCGGCGCTGTTTTGTAGCCCGGCGACTTCATCGCCGGGCGGACGTGGCGAACGCCACTATAGCGATTCGGGTTGTGAACATTCATCATTCGGCCAAAACGCCCGGCTGGCCCTAACTCATTCAGGACGCACCCGTTGGTAATTTGCGTCACGGACTTCGGACGGAGAGTTATTGCGCCCGGCGTCGTTGCAGCAAGAAGGTTGCTACGCCCACCAAAGTCATGGTCAGGAGCCCCAAAATCCACGGGAGTGAATCATCTCGGGCGCTCATCCCGCTTAGTCTTACTGCGGTGGGGGAGGCCATGTTATCGTAATCATGCTGGGTGAGGAAACCGAAGTCTACGGTCATGTAGGCGCTAGCGTCACTATAGCCTGCAGGGTCGCCGCTGTCGCTGGTATTGCTTTGTCCGTCTTTGGTCGCGGGGAAGGGCTGGCTGATGACATAGCCTGTGATAGGAACGCCGTCATCGCCGTTGGGAGCGTCATGGTCGCCGGTGGCGTCTGGGTTATGAGCGCCGCCCGCACTGTTATGAGCATATTCAGAGGGTAAGGTGGACTTGACAACAGCTACGCAGTAGTAGGTGTTGGCCGCGCCGTCCGTGCTGGGATCGACGCTCAGGAATTGGTAGAAGCCGTTATTGTCCGTCATCGCTGTAGCGACTTCGGTGTCGGAGCCCGGCTCGCATACGCCGTCGCCGTCGCTATCACGATACAGCTTGAGTGTTACGGAGCCTATGCCGTCTTCGCCACCATCCGCCTGACTGTTGCCATTGGCGTCATGCCACACAAAGTTGCCGATGGACACCTTGTCTTGTTTGAAGCCGAAGTCGAAGGTGAGGTTGGTGTTATCATCGGGGAAGTTGTGAGGATCGGCGTCGTTCGGCGCATTGTCGTTCACGTTCGCGGGAATGCTCACCGTGAAGTCCGGGCCCACACCGCTGTTGTCGCCGTCGTTGTCCAACGCATCATCGCCGCCAACATCTCGCGCCACGGGCGCGCCCGGCAGCGTGGGCACAGATATCTGATAGTGATCGTCTGTGCCGTCGCCATTGGCGTCGGGAATCAAGCCACAGAAACTGTACACGCCGCTTGTGGTCGTCGTTGTGTAGGTGACGTTGTCTGCCTCGGTGCTGAGATTGCCATCCGCCCCGCCCCAGGTGAGATTGACCTGCGTGTTATCGGGCGCCGGCGCATCGCCGCTATCCTGCACGTTGTCCGTGGAGCCCACGTCCATCCACAGGTAGTTGCCCGCACACACCAGGGGCTGCCAGTAGTCTTCCACCTCGCCGTCGCTGGCCGCACCGCCCCACTGCGCCCCGGTCAGCGCATCGGTGGTGTACCGGAAGCGCATGTGCACTTCGCCGCCATCGAAAGTGGCTCCCGAGGGCACGGTGGTGCAGAGTTCATGATTCGTCCAATCGGCGTTGGCCGGAACCGAGCCCAGGGTGAAGGCTTCGCCAGCGTCCACCGTGCTGCCGCTGCCAAAGTTGCCGTCGCCGTTCCAGTCGATCCAGGCGTAGATGCTGACGGCGCTGTTCGTGCCGTTGTGGGCGGTGACGTTGAAGCACGCCTGGCCGCCAGGTATCAGCGGCGTGACCAGTTTCACGCCATCCTCGTCGTCGTTGCCGGTGCAAGAGCCGGTGATCGCACCTGTGTTGTTGTCATCGCCGCCGCTGCTGCCAGCGCCTGCATGGTTATCGGGCTGACCATCGCTTTCCGCATCCACGCAGGAGCCCAGATACAGCGTCGAGGTGATGACGTGGCTCGGGCCTACGCCTTCCGTTCCGTTGTTCGTCTTGTCCGTGCCGAAGGTGTCGGGCAGATCGCCCCAGTCCTTGGACTGCTGTTTGAATCCGAAGTCGTAGTCGTGATTGTTTTGGCCGCTGGCGGGGGTGGTGAAAGCGACGCCTGTATTTCCCGCCCCATCAACATTCGCCGCGCCGTCGCTGTCAATGCGGTCGTCGCCCCCCTGATTCGCCGGGCTGGGCGCGTAATTTCCAGCGCCACAACTACTGGTCACCGCCGATTGGGTGGGGGCAATGAGGATGCGGCAGGACGCGTTGCGCGGGATAATATGCAGCGAATTGTCCCAGGTGGCGGTGGGGAAGCTGCTGAGGGCGCTGTCACCATCTTTGAAGAGATAGTTGCCGTTGCTGTCTGTGGTGACGCTGGCGCTGACGTCATCGCCGCCGCCAAAGCCATCGCCATCGATATCGCATTGCAGAATGACGGTGGCGTTGCTGATGGGCGTCTCGCCAGGATCCTGAATGCCATTCCCTGCCGCTGCTCCACTGCCAGTGTCGCACCACAGGCGGTTGCCGATCTCCAGAGGCGCAGGCGAGGTGAGGAGCTCGATATCGCCCACGCCATTGGCCTTGCCCATGCCTATGCTTCTCTTATCGCTATTGGATAGCCCGAACGAATCCGTTATATCGGTTTGCAAGCCGGATTTGACAGACCCATCGGCCAAAGAGAAATGCTCAAGGCCGCTGTTGTACATGTCCGACCCGCCGGTCCGAGGGTCATTCATGGATGAAATGATTTCACCCGAGCCCTGGAGAATGGCCAGGGCGCCCATGGTGTATTCCCTCATAGCATCCCCGCCTTTGTCATCGAAAAATTCACCATTGCCGGCAACGCCGGTGCCGTCGTCTTGATTATAGTTTGTGGGACAACTGGCGTCAGCGCCCTCCAATATCCAATCCGAGCCGCCGCGACACACCTTCAATAGCTCGCCAAACGCTGTACCAAAAACCTCTTTGGTCGAATTCGGATACTTATAATTATAATAGGCGCTTTGCAAACCCATTCTGTCGAGGAAACCCAGATACATGGAGCCATCTGCGCCGAATTCGATATCGCTGAGGATGGGCTGGGGATTACGCGCTTCGTCATTTGGGAAGGGGGTTTCATCCTCAATCCAGGGAATGTACGTCGGGCCATAATAGGTTTCGGTATCACGCTGGTAGTTGAGATCGAAAGTGATCTCCGTCGTAAGCGTTATGGGATTTGCAGGATCGAAGGAGAAAACATACGCATCCAGATCATCGGCGTTCTGGCTGACGGAGGCGTCACACACAGCGCCCAGCCAGCCTTTCCCCATGTAGAACTTCAGCCCCCAGGGGCGCATCTCGCCTCCCGTGCAACTGGGTAACGTTGGCGTGTATTCTGTCATTGCCCCCGGAATTGTATCACCGCTGACATCGATGGCGATGAGGGATTTGCGGTAAAGGTTGACCGCCCACAGGGTTTGTCCATCTTCCGACATCTCCAAATCGCCCAATCCCACCTTGCCGATCTTGGCCATGGCGTCGTCGTCATGATTCGGATCCCCTTGCGCACCCAACACATTCGCACCGGTGCGGTCCACCGAGCCCAATGCAACGCCCGAGACATCGAAATGAGAAAGGGAGGGGGGGGCTCCGGTGTAGTCAATGACGTAAATGGAGCCCAGCCCATTGGCCAGGCCTGAATGACGACGAAGGAGTGACGCCAGGAATAATCGCTTTCTTTCTTTTTGATAAGCCTCTCCCCAGGTGGCGCCGATATCCTGGAATTTCGCCGTGATATTGCTGGCGTCGCCCCAGTCTGGGATATTGTCAGAGCCATACGCCCCGCTTGTGGAATAAGGGAAAGTAAACAAAGCGGGATCCGTATTGCCCGCCGCGAGGCCGTTCTCATAACGAGGAATGGCCACGTCTGGATTGGCTGTATCGCTGTAGTCGCCCGGATAATGAATGCCCAGATCCATATTGCAGTTGGAAGATGAGGCGAATTGCACATCGGTGAATGATCCGCCGCCGGCAGGGCCATCGAAAAGACCTTCGGGCACAGAGAACGCGACGCGCACGGGGTAGGCCCCGGGCGTGACCGCCCAACTGCCGTCCGCTGCCGTCGTCCCGGTGATAACCGTTCCATTGGCGTCGACGACTGTGACGGTGACATCACCCACGCCCGGCTCATTGCTATCCTTGCTGCCGTAGGTGTTGAGCGATGCGCCGTTGACCGGCAGCTCGCGAAAGACTGTGCCGCCCACGTCACCAGAGTTACAGGTGGCGCGGGGCGAGTTGGGATTTTGAAGGCTGGTTTGTGTGGCTGGCGCTGCAAAGCTAGTATGAACGCCGCCCGCCACCAGTAAAACAGCCAATGCCAGTGAAATTCCTAAAATCAAATAGATATTCTTTTTCATCAGTAAACTCCTGAAATTTGTGACACGCTAAGAAAGAAAACGTTACTTTTTGGCAGACCCAATGGATTCCCTTCCCGGGCGCCCCACTGGAAAGCCAGCCGATTGAGACAACTCACCCTTGAAAAGAATCGCCGGATGGCGGTAACCACTCAAGGATACACTCCTGTTGAGAGTTTGACGCTCTCCCATAGACTACCTCCTCTTTACTGAATGAAAAGTTAGCTCTAATGGGCATGGTTCATTCTCATTCAAAACCATCTTTACAATTTCTCCGTCAAACGTCATCCGTCAAACGTCAAAAAGAGCCTGTTTCGCCACGTTTTGACGTTTGACGCTTTACGTTTGACGTGCTTTGCCAGGCGTTGACCCTATTGAAATTGTAAAGCTGATGGAAGGACGATCTGAACCATGCCCTCTAATGAAAAAAAGTTTTGTCTCACGCAAAGTCGCAAAGACGCCAG
Organism: Anaerolineae bacterium; assembly: GCA_027036755.1. Classification (GTDB taxonomy): domain Bacteria; phylum Chloroflexota; class Anaerolineae; order J102; family J102; genus M2005. The sequence goes on along the minus strand of JALWDV010000459.1, from coordinate 6,293 downwards.
GGAAAAAAGGTTGGTTTCGTAAAGAAATACAGCTCGGAATCTGCCCTTTTCCCGCCTCTGCAATCCTGGCGTCTATGTAATGAGGTAATGAGTGTTTTTCCAGGGGAGCCGAAATCAACTGTTCAGGCGACCTGCCACATTTCGCCATAAAGACGTGAAGCGATTGAAGACACGACGCGTTTCTTATTTTTTCATGTCTTCGTAAAACTTCAAGCACTTCGCGACTCCCTGATCAGGTGCGTAAGCAGTTACATGAAGAGGAGATATGAGGATGAAACGATTGTAGATCGACGGGTCTGTCCCCACCTGCGCGGTTTTTTGGGCGCTTGGCGCGACGAGATAAAAATTTCTCGCCGCGACAGCGGTTCGGTTTGTTTTGTCTGGGCCATAAAAACGACTCAGCAGATATGGAAGTCCGTAGGCCGGTTTTGCCATTTGCTCCATCCAGCATGAGGCAACCATCTATAGCTGGATTTCAACGCATCCTCTCGCATTAGACTTTCCTGTTACTATACTGGTCGTTGCCGCAAACGGCAAGTATATCTCCTGAACAGTCAGTAATGTTCCTTCCCGTTCCGGAATAATTAAGGGGCCTTTTGGCAATTTTTACATTTCTTGCACCTGCCAGGGGCGTTGCCCCCAATCGTCCTCTTTTGCCACGAAGGAGAAGAGGAAACGAAGACGCAAGTTATTCAAATATGCAACGCCCGTTTAATTTCCGTCGCGCATCCTCTTGCGCCACGCCCGATGGCGTGATAACCTTATGCCCATGAAAACGCGACGCACGTTGCCCCTGAACATCCTGACAGAGACCTATCGGCCGTTGCTGTTTTTCGCAGGCGAACTGCTGCTGGCCGCGTCGCCGTTTTTGCCCCAGATCACGCAAAATTGGGCCCGATGGCTCATCCACCAGGACGACACGCTGCACTCGAACCGCTAACCGATTCCGCCATGTCAGCGTCCATCGATATCCTTGCCCTCACCCTGTTGGCGGTGATCGCCCTCATCGCCATCTTCCTGCAGCTCCGATTTCCGAGAGAAACGACGGGGCCCGGGGAGGAAGAAGAGTTCCTTTATCAACAAAGACGATACGATCCCGGCCGCATGACGTTGCCGCTGACAGGCCTGAACGAGGGATCATCCCTGGTCGCGGGTGCAGGCTATCTGCCCGCCGGGCTCAGGCGGCTGCTGTCGGCGCTGGGGGATGAAGATGAGCCCGAAGCGACGGGCCTGGCCGCCGCAATGCACCCGGGCGCGAAGGAAGTCGATGACAGGGCCACCTTGCGGCTGAGCTGGACCATCTCGGCCTTTGTGATTCTGTTGGGTTTATTCTTTCTTTTGTTGTGGATGTTGACATTCACCTAATCCCAGACGCCTTTATGAACGATTCCGCCCGACGTCCGCCCGAATTTATCGCCATCCTCCTGGCGTTCATCGCCGGGGCGATGGCGTTTGGCAACTATTTTTTCCCGGATTCATTTCTCACGGCTCCCGCGCAATTTTTGCTGAAGACCGTCATCCTGGTCAGCGGCGTCGCGCTGTTGCTGGCGGCATTCAATCTGGCGGGACGGCATGTAAAACGGGCGAAAGATGGCGACGTCGGCAGCATCTTGCTGGCGGTGGGGTTCATCGTCGCGTTCATCGCCGGCGTCTTGCCCGGGGGGGGGCAATCGGGGCTGGGCGGATGGCTGTATCACTGGATGCTGGCTCCGGGCATGGCGGCCATCTTTGCGCTGCTGCCCATCTTTCTGGCTTACGCCCTGTTCCAACATCTCGACGTGCGCGATCTCGGGGGGATGCTGCTCTTCCTGGGGCTGGTCATCGTGCTCTTGGGCCAGATTCCCGCGTTGGTTGCGGCCTTCCCGATACTGGCCGCCTTCCGGCATGATCTGCTCATCGGCCCGGCCGCGGCCGCGTTTCGCGGCGTCATTCTGGGATTGGCGACAGGCGTCATCCTGGCCATCTTTCTGAAGCTCTTCCCGAGCGCCATCTCCGCGCGTCGTCCTGCAGAACGCGAGGAGGAGCAGCCATGATCTGTCCGCATTGCGGAAAGGAAAATCCCGATGGCGCAGAAATTTGCCAACACTGCGGCGAGCCATTGCCGCCCGCAGGCAAGCCGCCCCGGTTGCTGAGTCAGATTCAGGGGCTGATCCCGGCGGAGCCGGTGATTACATCGGGCGCACTGCATGATCCCGCCCATCGCGTGCCAGCGAGCTTGCTGCCAGAGCATCTATCCGCGCCCGAAAGAGGGGAAGCGCCTCAACCGGAGGGGACTCCTGCAGCCGCCATTGCCGCAGGCGCGGCGGCAGCGACCGTCGCCAGCGAGACGCCCGATGATGCTCCCGCTTCCAGCGCCCGTCCGGCGCGGGCGCCGACATTCGTCTCGTCCCCAAGCCCAGAGGGTCGAAGCTATGCCCTGCCCATCATTGCCGGAATTTTCTTCCTCCTCATCCTGTTCGGCAGCCTCTGGAACCTGATGGCTGCGGCGGAAGCGCCTTTGCGGCCCTCGGTGAAGAACGCCTACGCCTTCATCGAAATCCTCCCGCCCAACGCCCGCGTGCTCCTGGCCTGGGATTACGACCCCGCCACCCAGGGAGAAATCCAGCTTCTGGCCCAGCCCATCCTGCAACACTTGCGGCGGAAGGGGGCCAGGATGGCGTTTATGAGCCTGCGCCCCTTTGGCCCCAACGTGGCCGATGACGCCCTGGCCCTCAGCAACCGCTTGCGGCCCCTGGACGCGTCCGCGGGCCCGCCACCCGCGAGCTTCGGTTTCATTCCGGGCGAAAGCGCGGCCTTGCGCTCGCTGACCCTCTCCCCGGTTATCGCCTCCAATCGGCCGGCGATGAGCGCCCAGTCCACGGGCCTGCATCCCGCCCAGACCATCGACGCCTTCGACCTGATCATCGAATTCAGCTCGGATGTGGCGAGCGCCCAGGAGTGGGTGGAGCAAACCGCGGCGCGCTCGCAAACGCCGCTGCTCGTCGCGGCCTCGGGAGCGGCGGCTCCGGCGCTGCGGCCCTATGAGCAGACCCGTCAGATCAAGGCGTTGCTCTCCGGCTATCCCGACGCGTTGGCTTACGAAATCCTGCTCGGGCAAAAAGGCCCGGCTTACGCCCAGACAACCGCGCAAACCCTGGCGCTGCTGGCGCTGCTCGGGATGATCTTCCTGGCCGCTTTTCGGTCGTTGCTTGTAACTACTAACGTAGCAAGGCCAAAATCCACGAAGACACGACGACACGAAGGCGCGAAGGGTGAGAAATAAGGATTTTCTTCGTGTCTTCGTTCCTTCGAGCCTTCGTGGCAAGACATTTTCCAGGCCGAATCAGGCTACCTGAGCAGTTACCATTGCTTCGCAAATAACCGGTTCCCATGTCCATTTCTCACATTCTCGGCATTCTCCTGGCCTCGGCCCTGACCCTGATGATTTTCAGTCGGGCGTTTGGGCCCAACCCGGCCTTTCGCTGGGCCTCTATGCTGCTGTTGGGAGCGGGCGCAGGCTATGTCGCCGCGGTTGCCCTGCGCCAGGTGATTCTCCCGGCGCTGTCCGCCGCCGAGCTCCGCAATCCCCTCCAATTCGGCGTGGTCGTCGTCTCTGTTGCGCTGTCTGCGCTGCTGTTGCTGCGATTCGCCTCGCGGCCCGAAATTCGGGCGTGGGGGCTACTGCCGTTGGGGATGCTGACGGGCGTGGGGGGGGCGCTGGCGCTGGCCGGAGCCATGCGCGGCTCGCTGCTGCCCCAGTTGATGGGCGTGGCCGCGCTGCGCTGGCAATTCTTCCCGCATTTTCCCGCGCTGGACGCGCTCAGCGTGGTGCTGGCCGCGTTGACCAGTCTGGGCGTGTTGCTTTATCTGCTTCCGGGCCTGGATATAGCGGAAGAGGATGAGGAAGAAGAACAAATCTGGGTGATGAAACTGCTGCAAGGCTGGCGTTTGTGGGGCTATTGGGCGCTGATGCTGGCTTTGGGCGCGTTGCTGGCCAGCACCGCGGGCGCTCGCATCACCCTGCTCATCGATCGGGTGCAGTGGCTGCTGGGGTTGTGGTTTTAGCGGGCGCATAAACCAAATCTCGGATATGCTAAAAAGTTTCGTCTCACGTAAAGGGGTGCGTCCTTTTTCGGTTGAAGCGTTTGCCACGTCCGCCCGGCGATGAAGTCGCCGGGCTACAAAACAGCGCCGGATAAATCCGGCTAGCCCCGCAGGGGCGCTGTTCCTAGCCGGGGGACTTCATTCCCCGGCGCTGGCCGCGGGCGCGAAGCGCCCCGTTAATGAATGGATTATTTTAACTTGGCTGTACTGAAAAAAAACTTCACCACGGAGGCGCAGAGCGCACGGAGGAAGAAAAAGGTGAGACTTGGAGAGGAATTTCTCTGTGAACTGCCACTCTTTTCTCCGTGTCCTCCGCGTCTCCGTGGTGAAATGACCTTTTTGCAGTGGAGTCTAACTTTTCAACTCATTTGGGACGCACCCCACGCAAAGTCGCAAAGTCGCAAAGACGCCAAGGGAAAAAGATTGGTTTCGCCAAGAAAGATGGCGTGAAATCTCCTTTTTCGCTTTTGCGGTTATGGGCGTTGCTCTGGCCAAAGACTTCGGAGGTGTCGGCAGACCTCCGAAGTCTACCGTGGACGCCATCGCGCCCCCAGAAACTCCATTGAACTGGAAGCCCGCCCGCTAAAAATCCCGCGTCAAGCGCCCGGTGAGCAGCGATCCCAGCCCGTACATGGCCAACAGGCCCGCGGCCGCGCCCATTGCTCCCCACAAATGCACGCCCGCGGTCAGCAGGCCCAGGCCCGCGGCCGCCATGAACGCAGTCACGAAAAAGGCCGCCCGCTGCCGATTGCTCGCCATCAGCGCCCGAGAAAGGAAGATGTAGATGAAGTAAACCAGGATGGCCCAGGCCAGAATCTGCAACACTTGCACCGCATCCTCATAGCCCTGTCGATGGTAGAGCAGCCGGATGACGAAAGGCGCCAGCAGCGTCAGGCCCGCGGCCGCGGGCAACAGCGCGGCCAGACCCCATTTGAGATATTTGTGCATGGCCGCCCGAAACGCGCCCCGCTCATGGGCATACAGCCGGGAGATGGCCGGATACACCGCGTCGGTGAAGGAGAGAATCAGGGTCATCACCACCTTGATGAGCTGAAACGCGGCGTCATACACGCCCGTGGCCGCCTCGCCCGCGATGACCGAAAGCGCCAGCACATCCAGCCGCTGGGTGAGCGCGTCGAACGCGGCCATGCCGAAGAAATCCAGCGATTCCCGCAGCAGCTTGCGGGCGAAAGCGAAATCCCAGCGGGGGCGGCGCACCAGCCGCAGATGCAGCGCGGCCAGAGTCACCATCAGCGCAGCCAGCCCGATGCCCGCCACCCGGATCACTGCCAACACGATGACCCCGCCGCCCGACGATAGCAGCAGGATGGCCGTGATCAGTTGGGCCGTGGCGCTGAGCATCTCGGCGTAGACCAGATATTGCATCTTCTCGATGGCCCGCAGCAGGGCTCCGGCCAGGGAATAGAGCGTGAACAGGGGCAGCGCCAGCACCGCCACCCACAACATCCATTTGGTGTCCGCAGGATAAGGCATGATTGCCACCACGCCCACCATCGCGGCCATCACCCCCAGGGTGGTCAGTCCCTGAGCGGCCAGGCCCGCCCAATAGTAATGATTGCTCTGCTCATAATCCCGGGCCACGTTGCGGGTGACCAGCCGCGGCAGCCCGAAGGTGGCCATCACCTGAAAGATGTTCAAGAACGCCAGCAGGATGCTGAATTTGCCCTGCCAGGTGGGTCCGTAAAAATTGGCGATGTACAAAATCAGCGCAAAGGCCAGGATGATGCGAATCCCCTGGGCGGCGCTGAGAAAAAGGGTGTTGCGGGCGACGGTGCGGGACATTGGGAGGTGCGAGTAAGTGAGCGTCTAAAAATTACTTCCTTTTTTTGAGGTTTTCACGTTTGCGAGAGAAAGCCCTCCTCAGTCCCCCCCGCAAGCGGGGGGATGTCATCTTCGTCTGAAAAAATCCTTTGCAAACCAGCGGCTCCCTCCCTTGCAAAGGAGCGATGCGACTGGCGGGGAGGGCCGGGGTGGGGGCCAGGTCCAGCGGCCAGGGCTGCAAAACTGAAGAACGCAGTCTTGAACGTTGGCTCAGCAGGCCTCGCCTGGTAGTCACCGATTACGGCATGGTTCATTCTCATTCAAAACCATCTTTACAATTTCTCCGTCAAACGTCATACGTCAAACGTCAAAAAGAGCCTTTTTCGCCACGTTTTGACGTTTGACGCTTTACGTTTGACGTGCTTTGC
>JALWDV010000457.1 GCA_027036755.1 Anaerolineae bacterium | reverse complement strand
ACTATAAAAAACTTACCAATCATTGCTCAACAAACTCTAAAGTGGCACTACTTGAGCCAATGAGATGCTTTTTGCCATTTTGCACTTGATAGTATCCTACAATCCCTAACTGTCCAAAGCCTTGAAAATATTTTATATGCAAGCGATGTTTACCTTTTGCAAGATAGATAGTAGCTTCACTCTTACCAAATGGCCTATCTTTGAGATACTGCATAATAGTTTTGCCATCAATTTTGAGGCGAAAGCCATCATCAGAGTAGATAACAAATTTTACCTTTTGTGCTTGTTTTACTACAAAATCTGCATCAAAGTAGATCACAAAATCTCTTCTATACCCCAAATAGCCATAAGTAGGATGCTTAAGCTCATTTGCATTTGGAAAATAGAGTCTATCTATCCAAAGAATCTCTTTTTTTCTAGGATAGATTTTATCATCAAGGTATCGTATAAGTTTTGCAGATTGAACAATCGTTGCTTTGATGATCTTTTTTGCGCTGTGCGAAGTGATGCTATAGCCCATCCATACCCATAAGCCTATAGCAAAGAGTAAAAGTCCATAACGCTTATCGAATCGGGCGAAGTTGCCAATACTCAAACCAAACCCTTTTATTAAACTCTTGCGTAGTTAAAGGTTTATAGTAACTAAATGGGCTAAAAAACCACCAAGCAAACACTATTGCTGCTGCAATCAATCCAATAGCACTCCATACAACTTTGTCATAAGCTTTAATCTGCTCTTCAAAAAGATATAAAAGTAACAATACAGCCAAAATATAGCTAATGCAAAGAGGAATAAAGTAGTGATACAGATACATAACTCTTGGAATCTGTGCTACTGCTATCATATAAGAGATGTAGATCAAAAAAAAGATAGTAATAAACTCAAAAATCTCTTTGTTTTTTATTGGCAAACCAAAAATAAATACCCCTATTACTAATACCCCGCTTAAAATAACTGCAATAAAGCCTATTATCCAACTAACCGGATTGCCCTGAAGATAGATATACTGCACTTTACTACCGTGCTTCTCCCAGCGATAGTTGATAGCTTTTATTCCTAATGGCCAACCAATAAAAAGCGATCCATTT
>JALWDV010000456.1 GCA_027036755.1 Anaerolineae bacterium | reverse complement strand
CATCGGCGAGACCATCGCCGACCCGACTGACCCCCGTCCCCTGCCCCCCATCAGCGTCGAAGCCCCCACCGTGCGCATGACCTTCAGCATCAACGATAGCCCCTTCACCGGCCGCGAGGGCCAGTACGTCACCAGTCGTCAGTTGCGGGAGCGCCTCTTCCGCGAGCTGGAGAAGAATGTGGCGATGCGGGTGGAGGAAACCGGCAGCGCCGATCGCTTCGTGGTCTCGGGCCGGGGCGAGCTGCATCTGGCCATCCTCATCGAGACTATGCGCCGCGAGGGCTACGAGTTTTCGGTCAGCCGCCCCGAAGTCATCATGCAGGAGACGCCCGAGGGCCTGAAAGAGCCGGTGGAGCACGTCTTCATCGAGGTTCCCAACGCCTTCCTGGGCGTGGTCACCGAGATGATGGGACGCCGCCGCGGGCAAATGCTGGATATGCGCTACGGAGATGACGACACCGTCTATCTCGAATATCTCATCCCCACCCGCGGACTGCTGGGCTTCCGGCAGCCCTTCCTCACCGCCACCCGCGGCACGGGCATCCTGCACGCGCTGTTCCACGGCTTCGAGCCCTACATGGGCGACATCCCCAGCCGCGAACGGGGCTCGCTCATCGCCCTGGAGACGGGCGTAGTCACCAGCTACGCGCTGATCAACGCGCAGCAGCGGGGCGCGCTTTTCGTGAAGCCGGGCGACGAGGTGTATGCGGGCCAGGTGGTGGGCCAGCACGCCCGCGGCGATGATCTGGTCATCAACGTATGCAAGACCAAGCATCTCACAAACCACCGCAAGGCGTTTGCAGACATCACCACGGGCCTGACCCCGCCCAAAATCCTCTCCCTGGACGAAGCCATCGAGTACCTCAGCGATGACGAGCTGCTGGAAGTGACGCCGGCGGCACTGCGCATCCGCAAAAAAGAGCTGGATCACAACGTCCGCGGCAAGGCCATCAAGAGCAAGAAAAAAGCCGCTCAGTAACCTGGTGGCGAAAAATCAGGGCTTGATGTAGGATAGAGCTATGCCAACAATTTCAATGTTTTACGGCATCAAGATCACGATGAACTATAATGACCATAATCCGCCGCATTTT
>JALWDV010000455.1 GCA_027036755.1 Anaerolineae bacterium | reverse complement strand
AATCCATCCAAGCTTTCACAATTTTCCTAAACTTATCGACACAGATCTAGCTAGATATGTGCACAAATTAATACACCAACACAATTAATGCTTGCTAGTTTGTGCTTTCGTTGGGTTTCGATGGGACTAACACCTAGCATCACGCTGTGCACGATTTCTTCTATCAGTAGTAGCACTTCGTTGTAAGCGACATTACTGGCTGGCTGGCTGGCTGTGGTTTCTCCGATATTTCAGTTTCTGAAGCCCTCAGTACCTGAAGTATTACAGAAAAAGCATGGATGAAAATGAATATGCAGAAACCTATATGCATACGGATGGTATGCGATTTGTACAGCCATAAACGGTTAAGAACGGAAAGAGAAAAAAGCGGCATGTGCTTCTACACTGGCCATAACAACAAATAACCGATACATTATGGCCAGAACAGATCTGGAATTAGGCCGGACGAGTCAACGCCAAGTACCTCGCCGTGCTGGCCGTGCTGTGTCGGATATCACAGTTTCTGCATCGCTCGATAGCTGCAGTATTACATACGAAGTACAGATGACAATTGATTTGTAGTAAACTGTATGAATTGAGATAGTATAGGGTGTGTAGATCCATTAAAAGCTGGAAATACGGCAGAGGAGAGAGAGAGAGAGAGAGAGAGAGAGAGAACAAATGGCACTTGTAATAATGCTAGGCATAATAGCAACTAGCCCACACGTTATGGTCACTACAGATGCAAGTTTGGGTGGCATAATCAAGGGCTGTTATCTGGGCGACTATGGTGCACAAATCTGTGTAGTGATCTATGTTCCATGCTACTTTGAAACAAGCAAGAATCTCTCACTTGTTGTGGTTGCATACATATCATATAAAACGTAAGATCAGTGAAGACGGACACCAGTTACCACTTTGATATTTGAAGATCACAATGCTGACAGGCAATGTTTGTGCCAGAAGCACTCTGCAATGTCTTCGACAGATACGAGTTCTCTTCCCTTAATTTTCTCTCAATCATTCTGAAGTGGCCCACATTTTTGGCCTTTCCTTTTCAGACTATTCTTAGATTGAGGTATTTCTTATTCCAATTTTGATGCGCCCAATATT
>JALWDV010000454.1 GCA_027036755.1 Anaerolineae bacterium | reverse complement strand
CTGACACTCCTCTCATCGTCCAGAATGTTACTCTGTCCGGCATTGGCACCTGGGACGCTATCGTCCTGGTTGCCGAGGCTTCATCGGGCCGGTCCCTCCGCCTCTCTGGATAAGAAGAATTGTAGTTTATTCGATTTGACCGCCCGTCAGGGGGCGGATGTTTCAAAGTTGCGGCATTCTAGCACAACTTTGGCAGATGAGCAAATGCCGAACTTCGGCGTCACATCTGCAAGCCGCCCACGCACATCTCATACAGCGGGATCAGGGCCAGCAGGATGGGCAGGAGCCGCTCCGCGGCTGTCTCGCCCCAGCGGATGGATTGCTCGGGCGTCGTCTCGGTGTAAAGAGCCAGCGCCACCGGCGCATCCGCTGGCAGCTCAGAGATGCGAAAGGGGATGTCGTTGAGGATGGACGCGCTGGGCAGGGTGCAGGCTTCCATCCAGGTCAGCGTCTCCTTCTCGAAACGCCAGCAGCCCCCCAGCGCGCCGCCCAGGCTGGTGGATATATCGGTGAGAGTGAGGGGATAGACGCTGAGGAGATGCACCAGGGTGGTTAGCGCCGCAGGATCGTAGTTGAGCCGGAAGCGGAAGCGATCCCAGTGTTCGCCGCCCGCGGGGATCATCAGGCCCCACTGCAAGGTGGTTGGATGCGCTGCCACGAAGAGATGCGCCTGCGGCCGCCGCGGGGGAAATTGATATTGGGCGCGGCGGGCGATGTGGATGCTATTGGAGCCGGGAACGCCCCAGGTCTCGTAATGACGCCCGAACACCTTGCGCAGCCCCCGGCGCAGTTCGCCTCCCAACGCCCGACGATGCCGCCAGTGCGTGCCGCGCACGTTCGTGCTGAAATCTTTCTCTCGAAAACCGATGAAGGAGTCCATGCTTTCTCCCGAAAACAGAGGGGCGGACGATTCCCGATTAGTTTAGCACAGCCTTGAGGCTTCGACAACGGGCGGGAAAAGGGGCTCAGCAATTTCAAATGGGTGCGTCCTTTTTCGGTTGAAGCGTTTGCCACGTCCGCCCGGCGATGAAGTCGCCGGGCTACAAAACAGCGCCGGATAAATCCGGCTAGCCCCGCAGGGGCGCTGTTTCT
>JALWDV010000453.1 GCA_027036755.1 Anaerolineae bacterium | reverse complement strand
AACAAAATAAATCCTCCTAAAAAAGAGTCCATGTGAATATATGTGTTTTTAGTAATGGTTTTGTGAAGATGATAAGCGTTGCATGTCATGGTGTTTACTTGCCTTGGGCTTTAGAGTGTCCTTCTTGCAGATTCTATACAAATTCGGCGGTATTCTATCATGAAGAAATATCGATATCAGATTTAAGTGTTAGCATAAAGTTTATCTAGCAATAAAGAAGACTGCAAATGTGCTCCCTTCTTTATGTCAATTCGAATTATACCACACACTCAAAAGTCCACCAAAAGCCATTTCTAACTTTATATGTTAGCATTGTCTTATCTTTAGCGACAAGCATTTCTATATTCATACACACCGTACCTTTCTCATATATCATGCATCATGCACTAATGCTCATACGAAAACATTCGCAAGTATACCCATGAATCCTTGAACATGATTTAACGTTTCTGGCTCAACATACAGTTACAAAGTCAATAACACGAAGTGCAGGAGTTTGATTTGGCTCGTATTTACAAACGTAACCTTTTACCTCATCAACCGGCGGCTCAGTTAAGTTCTATAACAGTCTTCTGTATTTCACGTTAAGTTTTCGTGCGATAACTATATGAACACATTGGAGATGGCTGAGTGACTGCCGGCATGATTTGGAGCATTCCAGGTCACATCCATCCATCGATCCATCTGTAGGAGTGTCGATATCATTTTTGCCAGAGAAGTAGCGGTTCCATTGAAGAGTTAAATTTCATTCCGAGCTCGAACGTTTTAACAAAACGTTTTATTGCCAAGTTGCTGTCTACCGATATCGATCAATGCGCGTTTCTTTAACAATTTGTCTACTTGGACATTAGACATATAAAATGAATGAAGCATATTTCAGAAGTGAAAAAGTTATAGGCCCGACTGGGGATTGAACCCAGGATCTTCGGTTTACGAGACCGACGCCTTACCACTTGGCCACCGAGCCACCTGCTTTTCCATTTGGAATTTAGTTTACATTATCAGAGGTGAAGACACTGATAAATACTGAGCGATGCATGCAAAGAAAAGCAGAGCAGTCAACGTACGCACATACCAGCTAATAGAACAGTGAA
>JALWDV010000452.1 GCA_027036755.1 Anaerolineae bacterium | reverse complement strand
GTGAGTGAGTGAGTGAGTGAGTGAGTGAGTGAGTGAGTGAGTGAGTGAGTGAGAGAGTGAGTGAGTGAGTGAGTGAGTGAGTGAGTGAGTGAGGGAGTGAGTGAGTGAGTGAGAGAGTGAGAGAGTGAGTGAGTGAGTGAGTGAGTGAGTGAGTGAGTGAGTGAGTGAGTGAGTGAGTGAGTGAGTGAGTGAGTGAGTGAGTGAGTGAGTGAGTGAGTTTGATCATTATGCATTCGTGCCTTAACCTTGAAAACTATATCATGGTTTAATATCCCATTAAGAAAGTCATGAATTTAGCTGACATTCTGAGGTGAGCATTCACTGGTGCGACCTTGGATATTGGCTACATTAACAAGTAAGGTGTTTCAGCAAAATAATCGCAGTATTTCTCTCGCTGTAATGTTAATCAGCAAATAATGTAGCAATATCTAGTAACACTGTCTGAATAATAGCAAAAAAATGCCTGCTGCAGTAGCAATGTATTATTGCCACTGTGGCTAATGTATACTTCAACCCGTTGCATTGGAATAGGTGAGACATTTTACTATTTTTTATGCAGTGGCGCCGCAGATATTCCATATTGCCTCACTTTGCAGTAATATGCCAGTAGCTGAGGATTCCCCCCCCCCCCGCCAGGTCTCGCAGTAACGCTGCCAGCGTTTGCAATTAACTCGCTTCTCCAGTTACAAGGAGACAGCGAGGATGACTCGATGATGCGACACCGTAAACAACTCCATTTCATACTATACTTCCTGCCTTCCGGTGCTGCGAGGATAAGGCAGGCGTAAACTAGACTCTATGGTCGCAGAAAGCTATCCAGATTAAGCTGTATCCACGTCATACATCATCAGAATGGGGAGCCGTGTGGCTAAATAGACAAGGTGCATGGCACAGGTCGTAGCTTCTTATCGAGGTGCTCGGGCGTAATCTTTGGCAGACGGAATATTTTATCGTGTCCAACAGCCGCAGCTCATAAATCCTTATATATCGGGGTTGTTTTTAGCCATGTTTTTAGTACAGTGCAACACCTGTTTTGTAGGACTGCCTGTAAGCAACGCACCGGAACATTAATTGTGACCAACATATATATATATA
>JALWDV010000451.1 GCA_027036755.1 Anaerolineae bacterium | reverse complement strand
CAAACATCGCCAGATAATGCCTCAAAACGCCACATAACGCTACATGACGCCACGTAATGCCAGATAACGCCACATATCGAAAGAAAACGCCATATAACGCCACATTACGCCGCAAAACGCCTCATAGCGCTACTTAACGCCACATATCGCCACATAACGCCATATAACGCCTCATATCGCCACATAACGCCACATATCGTCACAAAACGCGACATAACCCCAGATAACGCCACATCACGCCACAAAACGGCACAGAACCGCACATAACGCCACATAACGTCACGTCACTTCACATAACTCCCCCATAAGTCCATATAACGACCCATAACGTCACATAACGCCACATAACGCCACGTGATGCCATATAACACCACAAAACGCCACATAACGCCACATGACGCCACTTAATGCCAGATAACGCCACATTTCGAAAGAAAACGCCATATAACGCCACATTACGCCACTTAACGCCTCATAACGCTACATAACGCCACATATCGCCACAAAACGCCAAATAACGCCAAATAACGCTACATAACGCCACATAACGCCACAGAACCCCACAAGACGCCACATAACGCCACATAACGCCACAAAACGGCAAATAACCCCACAAAACGCCACATCACCCCATATAACGCCACATAACGCCAGATAACGCGACATCACGCAACATAACGCCACATATCGTCGCAAAGCGCCCCATAACGCCACATCACGTCACATCACATCACATAACGCCACATAACGCCACATAACGCCACAAAACCCCACACAACGCCACATAGCGCCACAAAACGCCATATAACGCTATAAAACGCCACACAACGACACATAACCCCAAATATCGCCACATAACGCCACAAAACGCCACATAACGCCACATGACGCCATATTATGCCAGATAACGCCACATATCGAAACAAAACGCCATATAACGCCACATTACGCCGCAAAACGCCTCATAACGCTACATAACGACACATATCGCCACACAACGCCACATATCGCCACAAAACGCCACATAACGCCACATAACGCCACATAACTCCACATAACGCCACATATCGCCACATAACGCCACATAGCGCCACA
>JALWDV010000450.1 GCA_027036755.1 Anaerolineae bacterium | reverse complement strand
AGACTTTAGCTCGGCTTTTAACACCTTAAAGCCTGACATCATCATCACCATCTTAAAGTCGCTTCATGTATCACCAATACTATGTAAATTTATACTAGATTTCCTCATTAACAGGAAACAACGGGTGCGTATTAATGACATAATATCTGATATTCTTACTATTAATACAGGTGGACCCCAAGGCTGTGTACTATCTGCTATATTATTCATAATATATACCAATGCTCTACGCTCTCGTTTTGGTAATTGTGTACTAATAAAATATGCTGACGACGCAGTAATTGTCGGACTGATAACAAATAGTGACGAAACCAACTATAAAACCCAGATTGAAGAAGTTTCTCAATGGTGTCAGTCACATAATTTGTTATTGAATGTTAACAAAACCAAAGAAATTATATTTGATTTTAGACATTGTAATACGACCCATGAACATCTTACGATAAACGATGATCCTGTGGAAATATGTGAAACACTTAAATATCTCGGTGTCACCATTGACAACAAGCTAACATGGTCAACACATTGTGCAACAGTTGTCTCCAAATGTAAACAAAGATAGTTCTTCCTTAGACTACTGAATTCATTCTGTGTAAATAGTGATATACTTCATGTATTCTATACTTCAATGATAGAAATTTGTTATAACATAACTCTTTGGTGGTCCACTATTAGCTGTACTGATAAGATAGCTATCAACAGGATTTGTAAGCAAGTCAAAAAGATAATTAAAATGGATATATCAAGTATTAATGATCTGTATATTAAATGTGTACTCAAGAAAGTTAAATGTATTATTTCCATGGAAACTCATCCTCTTCATCAGTATTTCTCTTATATGAGATCAGGTACAAGGTTAAGAGCCTTACCATGTAAAACTCAAAGGTATAAGAAATCTTTTGTTCCAAATTCAATTCATCTGTTTAATAAATATTGATATCCATTCATTATTATGATGTAACCAAACACAATATAAATGCTATAAATGTCTGTATATTAGTTAAGGAGTACTCTCAATGTGTACAAGAATTCCTATATTAATATGGGTCAATAAAGAGTATGTCTATGTCCATAACACAACAATTATGTTTATGT
>JALWDV010000449.1 GCA_027036755.1 Anaerolineae bacterium | reverse complement strand
CCTCCTCCCTGCTCATGGCCGCCATCGTCGCCCGGGTGGCGGGCGTCAAGCGCGTCATCGCCATGACGCCGCCCAATCGCAAGACGGGCCGCATCCCCGACGCCATCCTGGCCGCGGCCGCCATCGCCGAGGTGGATGAGCTGTACGCGCTGGGCGGCGCGCAGGCCATCGGCGCCATGGCCTACGGCACCGAAAGCATCGAGCCGGTGGACAAGATCGTGGGCCCCGGCGGGCTCTTCGTCACCCTGGCCAAGCGGCAGGTCTTCGGGACGGTGGGCATCGACGGGCTGCCCGGCCCCACCGAGACCATCGTCATCGCAGACGGCAGCGCGCACCCGGGCATGGTCGCGGCCGATTTGCTGGCCCAGGCCGAGCACGACATCCTGGCCACGGCCATCCTGCTGACCCCCAGCCGGGCTCTGGCCGAAAAGGTTCGGGATGAGGTGGAAGCCCGGACGCAGAAACTGAGCCGGGCGAACATCATCGCCCAGTCTCTGCCCGCCCGCGGCGGCGCGGTCATCGTCCCCGACCTGAACACCGCGGTGGCCGAGGCCAATCGCTACGCGCCCGAGCATCTCTGCCTCTCGGTGGCCGATCCCTGGTCGCTGGTTCCCAAAGTGCAAAACGCGGGAGGCGTCTTCGTAGGCGAAAGCAGCTTCGAGGTGCTGGGCGACTACATCGCCGGGCCCAGCCACATCATGCCCACCGAGGGCACGGCCCGCTACGCCTCGCCCGTCAACGTGGAGGATTTCGTCAAGCGCATCAGCCTCATCGCGCTCACGCCCGAGGCGGGCGCAGACCTGAGCGCGGTGGCCGCGCGCATCGCGGACGCGGAAGGCCTGGACGCGCACGCGGCCTCCGCTCGCGAACGCATCCAACCCGAGTCCCACTCATAGACGCAACGCACATGCAAAAATCAGACGTCATCGGCTATTTCCCCGAAAAAATCCATCCCGACGCCTTTGTGGCGCCCAACGCCGTCATCATCGGCGACGTCACCCTGGAGGCCAACGCCAACATCTGGTTTGGCGTGGTGCTGCGGGGCGATGTGGATCGCATCGTCATTGGCGAGGGCAGCAATGTGCAGGATAACTG
>JALWDV010000448.1 GCA_027036755.1 Anaerolineae bacterium | reverse complement strand
CCTTTCCGCTTGCGGATTCTAAATTTGAAATTGCTGAATGACGTAATGTGACATTGTCAAGTTAGTTACGAAAGATGTGCGCCTCAGGCGACGTTTTCGAACTTGGTGGCCACGTAATCCATGAAGCTGGCTTCGTTGAGGCTGTTCCATTCCCAGATGCGCTGGCGGAAAGCATCCCATTGCTCGAAGATGGATTTGAAGTCTGCGTCCTGCTGTTTGTATTCATCGAAGAGCGCATTGGCGGCGTCTTCCGCAGCCTTGAGCACTTCATCGCTGTAACGCCGCAACTGGATGCCGTATTCCAGCAGCCGCTGCAGAGCCTCGTTGTTTTTGGCGTTATAGCGGGCCAGCATGGTGGCGTTGGCCTGATACGCAGCGGTCCTGATGATCTCCTGATAGATCTCGGGCAACTTGTTCCACTCGTCCAGATTGATCTGCACCTCCAGCGAGGGGCCTGGCTCCCACCAACCGGGATAGTAGTAATACTTGGCCACTTTGTGGAAACCGAGTTTTTCATCGTCATAGGGCCCGACCCATTCCGCCGCATCGATGGCGTTGGTTTGCAGGGCCTGGAAGATCTCGCCGCCGGGGAGCACCTGCACGGTGACGCCCAGCTTGTTCATCACCTTGCCGCCCAGGCCCGGAATACGCATCTTCAGACCTTCGAGATCCTTGGGCGTGTTGATCTCTTTATTGAACCAGCCGCCCATCTGCGCTCCCGTGTTGCCGGCCGGGAACTGGATAACGTTGAATCTTTCTTTGTAGAGCTGCTGCAAAAGATCAAGCCCGCCGCCTTCATACAACCATGAATTCTGCTGGGTGGCCAACAAACCGAAAGGTAGCGCGGTGCCAAAAGCGACGGCGTTGGTCTTGCCTACATAATAATAAGCAGCCGTATGTCCCACGGGAACAGCGCCCTGAGAGACCACGTCCAGCACTTGCAGGCCCGGAGCGAGTTCGCCCGCAGCCCGGGGCACGATGGTGAATTTGCCGCCGGTCATCGCCGTGACGCGCTCGGCAAATGTTTGAGCGCCGCCATAGATGGTGTCCAGCGCCACGGGCCAACTGGTGGCCATCTCCCATTTGAGTTCGGGCA
>JALWDV010000447.1 GCA_027036755.1 Anaerolineae bacterium | reverse complement strand
ACATAACACAGCATAACGCGACATAACGCCACATAAGGCCACATTACGCCACATAACGCCACATAGAGCCACATTCGCCAAATAACGCCACATAACGCCACATAACGCCACATGACGCCACAAACGCCAAAAAAACCACATAACCCCACATAACGACACATATCGCCATATAGTGCCACATGACGTCACATAACGTAACATAACGCCAGAGAACGTCTCATCACGTCACATAACGCCACGTAACGCCACATAACGCCACATAACGCCACATATCGCCACATAACGCCAAATAACGCCACATAACGCCAAAAGACGACACATATCGCCACATAACGCTACAAAACGCCAAAAAACCCTACCGGACGCCATATAACGCCACATAACGCAACATAGCGCCACGTAACGCCTAATAACGCCACATAGCGCCACCTATCGCCATATAACCCCACCTGCCGCCACAAAACGCCACAAGACGGAACATAGCGCCACATAATGCCAGAAAACGCCACATAACGCCACATAACGCCACATAACGCCACATAACGTCACACCGCGTCACATAACTCTATAGAACGTCGCATCACGTCACCTAACGCCAAATAACGCCACATAACGCCACATAACGCCACATAACGCCAGGTAACGCCAAATAACGCCACATAGCGTTACATAACCCAACATATCGCCACATAACGCCACATAACACCACATATCGCCCCATAACGCCACAAAACGCAAAAAAAGCCACATAACGCCACATAATGCGCCACATGCCGCCACATAACGCCACATAACGCCACATAACGTCACGTAGCGTCATATAACGCGAGAGAACGTCTAACCACGTCACATTACGCCAAGTAACGCCACATAACGCCACATTACGCCAAATAACGCCTGAAAACGCCACATATCGCCAAATAACGCCAGAGAAAGTCTCAACACGTCACATTACGCCACATAACGCTACATGACGCCACATAACGCAACATAACGCCACATAACGCCACATAAAGCCACATATCGCCACATAACAACACATAACGCCACATAACGCCACATAACGCCACAAAACGCCAAAAAACGCCACAAAACGC
>JALWDV010000446.1 GCA_027036755.1 Anaerolineae bacterium | reverse complement strand
CTCCGTGGGAAAAGTCACCAAGCCCTCGCGGGCATTGAAACTCGCAGGCTTGCGGTTAATGCACAGACCGTGTCCCCACTCGTGGGAAAAGTCACCAAGCCCTCGCGGGCATTGAAACTCATCGGCCACTATCTCGCGGACAACCATAGGGTCGGTATCAATGAGTGGGAAAAGTCACCAAGCCCTCGCGGGCATTGAAACTTGTGGAAAAAACATGAAGACATTCGTGAGTGAACGGCAATTGTGGGAAAAGTCACCAAGCCCTCGCGGGCATTGAAACAAGACCCCATTGACTTCCACCGCGACCGCGGTGCCATCAATTTGTGGGAAAAGTCACCAAGCCCTCGCGGGCATTGAAACCAACCGGCGCCGGCATGTGAGCGAACACGGTCACATTATCCTCCGTGGGAAAAGTCACCAAGCCCTCGCGGGCATTGAAACCTGGCACTGGCGTAGCCGCAGGAGTGGCCGCCGGGGTTGCGGTGGGCGGTGGGAAAAGTCACCAAGCCCTCGCGGGCATTGAAACCAAAAACACCGAAGCCACCTCCGATTTCGTTTTTCAGTGGGAAAAGTCACCAAGCCCTCGCGGGCATTGAAACTCTTCTGGTACCAGGCCGAAAAGCGCAGCTGCGGAAAGGTGGGAAAAGTCACCAAGCCCTCGCGGGCATTGAAACGGTCACCCGCCCAAGCGATAATCTTTCCAGGCCAGGCTGAAAAGTGGGAAAAGTCACCAAGCCCTCGCGGGCATTGAAACGAGCCGCCGGTGGGGCCAATGAATTGACAACCCAGAGCCTTGAGCTGGTGGGAAAAGTCACCAAGCCCTCGCGGGCATTGAAACGTGTTCCCATACCAACGCGGCCACGACCGCGTCATACTGCGGTGGGAAAAGTCACCAAGCCCTCGCGGGCATTGAAACACAGATGGCGAAACGTCGATAACACGGTGGGGCATGGTTCATTCTCATTCAAACCCATCTTTACAATTTCTCCGTCAAACGTCATCCGTCAAACGTCAAAAAGAGCCTGTTTCGCCACGTTTTGACGTTTGACGCTTTACGTTTGACGTGCTTTGCCAGGCGTTGCCCCTATTGAAATTGT
>JALWDV010000445.1 GCA_027036755.1 Anaerolineae bacterium | reverse complement strand
GGTCGGGGTGGGGGCAAAAAGGAGGCCGGGAGGGGTGAAATTGCTCCCTTGCCAGTTGCGGATTCTAAACTTGGACTTGCTATTTCATTCGGCGGAATGTTGACATTCGGCGTCGCCCGTGCCACAATGCCCTCATGTCTAAATTCACCGATCCCATTCCCTTCTCGCCGGCCTGGCTGGCCGAGCTGGATGCCCTGGAGGCCCGCTGGCAAGGGGGCGACGCCGCGGCCCAGGTCGACATCGATGAGGCGCTGGCGATGTGGCGTAAGCGCTTGAAGCGTCCGCCCCGGCCGGATGAGGAGCGCTTCGACATCGTGAACGCCGCGGGCGAGCCGTTGGGCCTGCTTGCTCCCCGCTGGTTCGCGCATCTCACGGGCCTGCGACATCGGGTGGTGCACGTGCTGTTGACCACGCCGCAGGGTCTGCTGGCGCTGCAAATGCGGGCTCACGACAAGCCCGAGTGGCCGGATCGGCTTGACACCACGGTGGGCGGACATCTCAAGGCGGGGCAAAGCTGGGAGACGGGCGTGATGACCGAGATCAATGAGGAGATTGGGCTTGCGCCGGAGGATCGTCATCGCTGGCTGGCCGAGACGCTGCTGACGCGGGTGGGCGGGCCCTTCGATCGTTACAATCGGGACGAGGGCGCTCCTCCCATCCGCAACAGGCAGGTGAATCAGATTTACACGGGGACGCTCAGCGCCTGGGGATTGGCGCATCTTCATTTTTCCGATCGCGAACTGGACGGCATGTATCTCACCACGCCTGCCGAGGCGCAGCGCCTGGTGGAGTCGGGGGATCCGCGCGTCGCGCCGGGCCTGCGCGGCGTCTTTCCCATCTGGCTGCGATTCGTGGCCGACGCGCCCCGGTCGGGCTCCCACTGACGCCGCCGGAAACGACCTGAGAGGCGATCTGTCTCCGTTCGGGCGTCATCCCCGCATTCGCTCCACCGAGATTACATTCTGCACGCGGTCGATGAGATCGATGATGCGGGTAAGCTGCTGGGTGTCCGCCACCTCGATGGTGAGGATGATGGAGGCGAAGGGGGATTTGCTGTTGGATTTGGTGGTGGAGCCGCGGATGTTGATTTTCTCGGAAGCCAGGATGTTGGTGATGTCTCGCAGCAGGCCCGCCCGATTCCAGGCCTTGACCAAAATCGTGACCGGATAGGTGGGCGTTTCGATGCCCCAATCCACCTGAATCAGGCGCTCGGGCTCGTTTTGCGCCCGATGCAGCAGATTCGGGCAATCCTGGCGATGGATGGTGATGCCCCGGCCCCGGGTGATGTAGCCCACGATGGGCTCGCCGGGCAGCGGATGGCAGCATTGTGCGAAGCGCACCAACATGCCCTCGACCCCGCGAATGCTCGCTGCTTGATCATCGGACGATTTGGCTTTGGGCGGAGCCGGGAAGTCGGGCAAATCAGGCTCAGCCTCCAGGCTGGCCGCCAGCCTGGCCTGCTGTTGCAGATCAATGAGTTTGCCCGCGATGCGGTCCGCCGAAAGATCGCCATAGCCGATGGACGCCAGCATATCCTCCACGCTCTCGCAGCCGAGTGCGCGAGACACCTCGTCATAGCCGATGCGGATGTTGAGCTGTTTCAGCAGACGCTCCATGGCCTGACGCCCGGCCTGGATGTTCTGCTCCCGATCCTGCTTGCGGAACCAGGCTTTGATCTTGGAACGAGCGCGGGAGGTGCGCACATATCCCAGATTGGGATTCAACCAATCGCGGCTGGGCCCGCCCCGCTTGGCGGTGATGATCTCCACCTTATCCCGATTTTGCAGCTTGTAATTGAGCTTGACCAGCTTGCCATTGACCCGGGCGCCGCGACAACGATGCCCGACCTCGGTGTGAATGTGATAGGCGAAATCCACCGGCGTGGCCCCCGCGGGCATGCTGAGCAGATCGCCCTTGGGCGTGAAGACGTAGACGCGGTCGCTGAAGAGATCGGTGCGCAAATTCTCCACCATCTCGGTCGCGTCGCCGCGGCCTTCCTCTTCATATTGCACCAGCGCCCGCAGCCAGGCCACTTTGTTGGCGAACTGATGATCATATTTGCCGCCGCCTTCCTTGTAGCGCCAGTGCGCGGCCACGCCCTGTTCCGCCATCTCGTGCATTTCCCGGGTGCGGATTTGCACCTCCATGTGTTTGCCTCCGGGCCCGACGACCGCAGTGTGCAACGATTGATAGCCGTTATCCTTGGGGCGGGCGATGTAATCGTCGAACTCGCCGGGAATGGGCGTCCAGCGGCTGTGGATGAGGCCCAGCACCGTGTAGCACTCGGCCACCGAATCCACGATGACGCGGAAGCCATGCACATCGTAGACTTCTTCGAAGGGAATGCCCTTGCGCTGCATTTTGCGCCAGATGGAGTAAATGTGTTTGGGTCTGCCGCTGACTTCAGCTTTGATCCCCGCCTTGTCCAGCTCCCTTCTTATCTCCCGCTCCACCAGTTTGACGAATCGTTCCCGGGTTTCCCGTCGTTGCGCCAACGCTGTCTTGAGTTGCTGATAGATTTCGGGATGCAGATAGCGGAAAGAAAGGTCTTCCAGCTCCCACTTGATGCGTCTCATGCCCAGGCGATTGGCCACCGGTGCGAAAATATCGAGGGTTTCCTTGGCGATGCGCTTACGCTTGGCGATGCTGGGGTGCCCGTCCAGCGTGCGCATGTTGTGCAGCCTGTCGGCCAGCTTGATGACCAAAATCAGGGGATGCTCCGCCGAGCTCATAAAAAGCTGGCGCATGTTCTCCGCCCATTCATCCTCCCAGGTGGGCTTGCGCCTGGGCTTTGCGCCATTGCCATCGGGCTTGCCGTGCGCGTCGGTGGGCTCCAGCTCCTTGGCCGTCTGTTTCGAAAGTTTAGTCACTCCCATCACCAGTTTCATCACCTTGAGCCCAAACTGCTCCTTGATCAATTCCGGGGGATACTCGCAATCCTCCACCACATCGTGCAGCAGGCCCGCGGCGATGGTCTCCGCGTCCGCGTGCATATCGGCCAGGATATCGGATACGGCCAGAGGATGGGTGATATAGTCATCGCCCGAGCTTCGCTTTTGTCCCCGGTGCAGCCTTTCCGCGAGCACATACGCCTGGCGCACCATCTCCAGTTGTTCTGAAGGCAGGTACTTTAGCTTCGCCAGAACCTGATCGATAGTGGGAGCGACGTATTTTGTCATGCCGGGGGTTATTCCTCACGCTGGATACAGCAACAGGGACGCCGTGGTTGGACGTCCCTGTCCTCTTTCAGTTCTATTATACTCCTTTTTGTTCGAAATGGATAGGGGGCAAACGCCGAAATGGCGCGTTTTTCACGTTTGAAATGCAACTGCTAAGGTAGGCTTGCTGAGCCAACGTTCAAGACAGCGTTCGTCAGTTTTGCATCCTTGGCCGCTGTACCTGGCCCCCACCCCGGCCCTCCCCCGCCAGTCGCTTCGCTCCTTTGCAGGGGAGGGAGCCGCTGGTTTGCAAAGTTTTTTGCAGACGGAGAGCCCTCCCCACCGCTTGCGGGGGGGACTGAGGG
>JALWDV010000444.1 GCA_027036755.1 Anaerolineae bacterium | reverse complement strand
CCGCCAGCAGCAGTCGGCTGAGGAAGGTCTTGCCGGTGCCCGATTTGCCAAACACCGCGGAGGAGCGCTCCACGAAGCGGTTCAGGTTGAGGGTGATCTTCACATCCATGTCCAGGGGACGGCCGATATGGAAGAAGGTGGCGCTCCGACCGTCCGCGTCTTTGCCCTCGCCCTCTTCGCCAAAGACGTAGCCCACTTCTTCGGGCGAGGCGATGGTGACGGGCGCGTAGTGGCCGGGGATGGTCTTGACGGGCTGGGGGATGTGGGCGTCGGGGCCGTCTGCATCCATCACCAGCATGGGACTCACGTGCACCCGGCCAAAGATGCTGGTTCCCAGATGCACCTGGCGCATGAAGTCGAGGCTGAGATCGGGCGGGGATTTCTCGAAGGCGATGTTGGCGTTATCCAGGGCGATGTCGGTGATCATGCCGAAGAAGATGCGTCCGCCCGCATGGATGGTGGCGTAACGGCCCACGGCCAGGTCTTCCAGCCGCTGATCTCGCTCCAGCAGCACTTCCAGGCCGTGGCTGAGGGATCCGGCCACCACCTGGCCCAGGCGTCGGCTGACATCGGGCGCGAGCGCGGCGGGCTCGGCGATTTCTCGCAGGAAGTCGTCACTCATGGCTTGTCTCCGCGTACGCGGCCAGGCGGCGCAAGATGGCGTCGAGGCGGGCGGGCTCTTGGGCCAGCAAGCGCACCAGCTCCCGGCCCGCGTCCAGCAGATAGGCCCGATCCTGACCGGGCGGCTGGCATCCGGCAGCATTGAGCAGGCTGGCGGTCAGCAGTTCATCGGTTGGGGCCTGGCCGTGATTGAGGATGAGGCGAAAGAAGGCGAAGTCATCCAGCACCGCGCGGGTGGTTGCGCAATCGCAGGCGGTCACTCGCTGCAATGCGCCGGGCGGGCGTGGCGGCACGCCCTGCCAGATTCGATCGTGCTGGCGATAGGCCACGGCCAGGGCGGTGATTTCCACCGGAGCCTGGCGACGCTGGCGCATGTCTTCGATCTTTTCCTGGGGCATGTCGGCCGAGGCGGCCACGACCTGCCGCACGAAGGGATCGTCTTCGACGATGATCTCGTAGATGAGGCCATAGACCGGGCCTCC
>JALWDV010000443.1 GCA_027036755.1 Anaerolineae bacterium | reverse complement strand
GGCAAATAGGGCAAGGGGTTGACGCGGACGCGGTTCTTGCGCACCTCGAAGTGCACGTGAGGGCCGGTGGAGTTGCCGGTGGAGCCCACCAGACCGATCTGCTGGCCGCGCGTCACCCAATCCCCCACCTTGACGGCGGGATTGGTCATGTGGCTGTAAAGCGTGCGCAAGCCATGACCATGATCGATGACCACGGAGAAGCCGTAGCCGGTGTACAACCAGCCCGCGCGCACCACCCGGCCATCGCCCGCGGCGTAAACCGGCGCGCCCCAGGCCGTGGCGATATCGACGGCCCGGTGTCTGGCCGAGTAGCCCTGGCTGAGCCAGCCCCGCAGCGGCCAGGCGAAGGTCGCCTCGGGCGATGGATCGGGCCTGGGGATGTTCAGGTCCAGACGCCCGCTGGGGATGACCAGCTCCTGTCCGGCGGTGAGAGAGGCGTTGGCGCTGAGCTTGTTGGGCTTGTAGCGGATGATGGCTTCGGGCGAGACATGCCATTTGCGGGCGATGGAGGCCAGGGTCTCGCCAGCCTTGACGGTGTAGATGGCTCCGGGGAAGGGCGGAATGCGCACTGTTTGGCCCACATAGAGCCGGTCGGGATTACGATAGAGGTCGGGGTTGCTGTAACGCAGGGTGTCCACGTCCAGGCCAAAACGGGTGGCGATGCCCCACATGGTGTCGCCGTATTGCACGGTGTAGGTGATGACGCCCGGGCGTCGAGAATAGGTACGCGACTGCAGTAACGAACAACCGGTGAGATCATTTTCTTTTGGGAGGTCCGGGCATGGATTGGCGGCCAGTGCAGAGCCTGGCAGAAGCGCTGCAACAGCGCCAGCCAGTAACAACGCCAACGTCCATGCCGAGATGAACCAAAGCGTTTTTTGTTTCATGGCCCCGATCTTAGCACGTTCATAACCTGGAAGCAAACGCCGTCCCACCTCGCATCCAAAGTTTCACAGGCATTCTCCCGGATAGTTTGTCCGGGAAATGAGCAGGACGTCCCGCTTTGGAACGGTTTTTGCCCGCCCGCACTGGGCGCGAACCGGGCCGCGAGGCCGCCGCGTCGGGCCCGCGCTGCACCAACGGCCCGGCGTTTTTGCGGGATCGGCCTGGCGCCCGCCCGGTTTCCCTCGCGCCAGCCGGATATGCGCTGCGGCGGCCCGCCGCGGGCCAACGCCCGCCCGCAGCAAAGGCCCCGGGCCTGCGGGCCAGCGCCCGCTACTGGAGACTGTAACAGTTTAGTCGGTTGTTCCGTTTTCCAAACGCCGAATGAATTCAGGTCTGAGGGCGTTCCGCCGCATGTCCCCCTCCGGGGACATTTTTCGTCCCGCTGGATCTGTCTGCGCAGGCAGACAGGCGGCCAAAGGCCTCTAGCCCCGACTTCCAGTCGGCGGAGCCAAAGCGCCAAACATGGTTGCACCGACTAAACTGATACGGTCTCCCGCTACTGGCTGCTGTTGCACCGCGGGGGGAGATGGGTTATCATGGATTGAGGAAGTTCGATTTTCCCCTTTCGTTCTTTTCAGGCGTGATAAGATGATGAAGCGTTTATCTCTTTCGGATCGTGTTGTGCGGGCGTTTGCTCGCGGGGTGAATCTCTTGTTGGTGGTCAGCATGGCGTGGGGGGCTGTGGCGCCTGTGGCGCAGGCGGCCGGGCTCAGTCATGGACCGCAGGAGAGCGAAAGTGGGCGGGCTGTGCAGGATGCGGGCGCGCCTTATATGCGTGTGCAAATGCAGGCGGAACCGCAAGCGCTGGCCGCGGGCGCGTGGACGACGCTAACGATAGCGGTGCGTAATCGCAGTGATTTTGCGGTGGACGGCCTGACCCTGGCGAGTGCGTGGCCTGCGGGCCTGGCCGCGCCCAGTTTGCCGCCCGATTTCCACTATGACGCCGCCAGTCGTTTGTTGACATGGGAGTTGACGGTGGGCGCCGGGGAGGCGGTTTCGGCCCGGCTGCCGGTGCAGGTGAAAGATTTTGGCGGAGAGGGATATGTGCGGGTGAGCGTGGATGTGCTGCCGCCGGGGAGTGACGTTCATCAGTTGCAGCAGGAGGCGGGGGAGAGCATTGCCCACGCGGAGATCGCACTGCTGGATGAGAACTATACGCCAGCGACGACGTTGACGACGGATGATGGCAATGACTTTGTGCCTGAGGTGATGCCCAGCATTCGCGGCATCCAAACCGACCTGTTCACCGGCGCGGCCAGCGTTGGATATGGCGTGGACGTTCCCGCTGGCGCGGGCGGGCTGACGCCGAACGTGGGCTTGAGTTTCAATAGCAAGAGTCGCCTTGAAGATGCGGGCAATAGCTCGGTAGTGGGGACGGGCTGGAAGTTGACGGCGGATAGTTTCCGTTATTTCACGCCTTATGCGCCGGGAACGCCTGCGCCGGTGTGGCGCATCGAGGGGGCGGCGTTTAGCGAGACCTGGGTGGATTGGGGGCCGAACTTCTTTGCAGAAATGATCTCCTGGCGTATCGATGGGACTGACGCTTATAGCCCCCAGGGAGTGCGGTATCACTTTGAACCGGCCTTGTACGACTGGTGGTGCAACACGGACAATAACAACACATTCACCCAGCGAGTAGACAAATGGGTGCTATCGTACATCGAAGATCAGAAGGGGAATCGGGTTGAGTACAAGTATGACACGACGCTGCCGGTGGATGCAGGGGATGTAAACGCCAATCCTGGGGCGTACAGTGGACGGACGCGTAATATTGATCTGATTACGCCTTGCTCGAATGGCGGCGCAGGCGGCAGCGAAACTGTGCATTATCTTTCGCAGATCAACCTGACGCAAATCCGGTATAACAATGGCCAGACGGTCATCGATTTCGAGTATGACGGGAATGCCCGGGAAGATGGGCCAATTTTGGCCGGGAAACCCTATGATGACGCCTCGACCTGGTATTTTTTCACCACCAAATTGCTGAAAGGAATCAAAGTGCGGCAAGGTGGCGATCTGGTGGCATCGTACAAGCTGGATTACGATTATTTTGGCGCGCCTGAATACCGGGATAGACGCTACGCCCTACGCAGCATCGCGCGGTGTAGCGATGAAGGGATGACGAATTGCCTGCCGGCGACGGTTTACACCAATACGCCGGGCCATGATTCGGAGTTGGTGCAGGTGGATAATGGCTATGGCGGGCAGGTGGGATTTGTTTATGATGGCATGGGGCGTCCGGTGAAAAGTCGTACGATAACCGACACCGTGACAGGGCGGGTGGATGTATGGCATTATGAGTACGACAATGAATATAGCGACTGGGGCAGCAGTAGCATCGCCGGGTTTGGCCAGGTGACAGAGACGCTGCCCATCAGTTTGGGCGGGGGAGCCACCATTTACCATGAATATGAGGATGGCACGGGATTGGATAGCGCCCGGCGGGGAAAAGAAACGCTGGCAGAGGTGCGGGACGGCGGGGTTTTGCAACGGCGAACGCTTTCACAATGGACGACATTCACGTCGAATGTGTATGGCGGAGGGCATTTCATTGGGTTGAGCCAACGCACCATGGAAATATACGATAAAGATGGCCTGA
>JALWDV010000442.1 GCA_027036755.1 Anaerolineae bacterium | reverse complement strand
TATGGGTATAACAGGCCTTCTCCAGCTCATAATTTGAGTGGCTTTGATTTGATAACTAAAATATGAGTTTATCATGACTATAAGCAGATCAGCCGAACACAACAGAACCTTTCAAAAGAGCAATAGGAATGGAAGATGACCAAGGCGAACCTAACCTGGTTTACAAATTCTATTGGAAAAATATTAATATGTGACCATACGTGATTAGAAAGAGAGATATCTGAAAATATAAATAACTCTTGTGCCAGCCACCTTAATACGCAGTGATTGGATATTGAATTCAGGTATAAATCATTGAGGCATACTTCCAAGTTGACAGACAAGCTGGACAATTGGCTGATGAATAGACTCATCATTAATACTTCCGATGCTGATAAAACCAGGCTTCTTAACTTGCAATTCCGCATGTCTGATAATAGAAGAATGTCCGGAGACTGGAGCGCAAGAAGTAAACAAAAGGGTCAAAATAAGCTATGTATTTATAAATATAAAGAGGATTACACAAATGGTTAAGAAGTTGCCATAGGGTAGAATTTGTTTCGAGTAATAACTACTACTACGATCCCTAACTGCAGTTCTATATAACATGACTTAATTATTTTTTCTACATTTTCTGATGTCTTGTGCTATTTGTATATTGAAAGTTAATTTTGTTCTTTTTTATGTGTATCCATTCTGTGATTTTATATGCGTTGATCTGTTCGGAGTTATTATTTTTAAATCTGAAGGGACTAGATGTACAAAATTAAGTACCTAATGCCTGAGGCAGCACTCTCATTATTTCAAGCAAACAACCACACACACACACACACACACACACACACACACGCTAACACACACCCATAGACACGCGAGAACATAAAGGTGTCTTATTATATAACGAATAGCAAATGAAAACCTAACTAAGCAATGGCAGATAGATATCTGTGACGTCATTGTAGCTTGCTACTGTCAAAACAAAGAAATCTAAAGCTGATAAGATCGTCTGCAAACGAATGAATAAATACAGCAGGAGAATATTAACATACGAAATACCCTAGCATATACCATATCCGCTATGTATAGATAGCCAACGCTATATTCATGGGGCGTGGCAGGACCGGGTGGGGA
>JALWDV010000441.1 GCA_027036755.1 Anaerolineae bacterium | reverse complement strand
CCCCGCCCCTCCCCCGATACTCGCTGCGCTCGTGTTCGGGGGAGCAAAGCGATGGGCCCCTCCCCCTGCAAGGCGCAGCCGAAGCGGGGGGAGGCCGGGAGGGGGGCTTGTCTCCAAATCAAATTTGAAATTTCTGATCTCTCTTCATCCGGAGCAGCGCCCATGCAGACCGCCCATCGTTTTGATCACATTCGAGAATCAGTCATCCGCGAGATGACGCGGCTGTCCATCCAACATGACGCGATCAATCTCAGCCAGGGCTTCCCCGATTTTTCGCCGCCCGAACCTGTGATGCAGGCCGCCATCGACGCCATTCGCGGGGGATTGAACCAGTACACCATCACCTGGGGGTATCCGCCCCTGCGCCAAAAGCTGGCCGAGCTTTACACCGGGCGTCTGGGCTGGCAAGTTGAGCCGGATGAGCACATCGTGGTCACCTGCGGCGTCACCGAGGCCCTGGCCGCGGCCATGCTGGCTGTGCTGAATCCCGGAGATGAGATCATCATCCTGGACCCGGCCCACGAGACCTTCCGCCCCGGCGCAAAACTGGCCGACGCCCGGGCTGTCTCGGTGGTGCTGCAATCTCCCGATTTCCGCATCCAGCGCGAGGCCCTGGAAGCCGCAATCTCGCCTCGCAGCAAAGCCCTCATCCTCAACACGCCTCACAATCCCTCGGGCCGGGTGTTCGATGACGAGGAGATCGCCGCGGTCATCGACGTGGTGACGCAGCATGATCTCATCCTCATCACCGATGAAATCTACGACCGCATCCTTTACGATGGCCGGGAGCACGTGAGTCCGGGCGGGCTGGCTCCGCTGCGAGAGCGCACCATCACCATCGGCGGCCTGGGCAAGACCTACGCGGTCACTGGCTGGCGGCTGGGATACGCCATCGCGGCCACGCCCCTGGCCCGAGCCGTCAAACCCGCCCACGATTTTCTCACCATCTGTGCGGCCACGCCCCTGCAAGCCGCAGCCCTGGCCGCGCTCAACCTGCCCGACAGCTTCTACAGGCAGATGATCGCGGATTATCACCAGCGCCGGGCGTTGATGTCCGAGATTTTGAGCGATCTGGGCTTCGTCTTCACCCAGCCCCAGGGCGCTTACTACATCCTGGCCGATTACCGCGACCTGCCCATCCCCCAGGCGCAATGGGATGCAGACCGTTTCGCCCGCTGGATGACGACGGAAGTGGGCGTGGCCGTGGTTCCCGGCCCTAACTTCTACGCCAACCCCGCGGATGGCGAGGGGCACATCCGCTTCGCTTATCCCAAAAAACTGGAGACTCTGCGGGAAGCGGCGCGGCGCATGGCGCGTCTGAAAGGCTGATGACGGATGCGGCCCCGGCGCTGTCCGCCCGAATCGCCGCGGTGCATCGGCGGCTGTTGCAGGTTTATGGCGAGCCCGCCCGCCGCGGCTGTTCCGATCCGGTGGGCGCGCTGATCCAGACCATCCTCAGCCAGAACACCAGCGATGTGAACACCGCCAGGGCTTACGCGTCGCTGCGGGCCGCGTTTCCCCATTGGCGGGCGGTGATGGACGCTCCCACCGAGGCCGTGGCCGACGCCATCCGTTCGGGCGGGCTGGCCAATCAGAAAGCGCCCCGCATCCAGGCGGTTTTGCGCCGCATCTACGAGGCGCGAGGCGAGTTCGATCTGGACTGGCTGGCGGCGCTGCCGGTGGACGAGGCCCGGCGCTGGCTGGTCTCGTTGCCGGGCGTGGGAAACAAGACCGCGTCCATCGTACTGCTCTTTTGCTTCGGGCGGCCCGCCTTCCCGGTGGACACCCACGTGCATCGCGTCACCCGTCGCCTGGGCCTGGCTCCGGTCGCGGCCTCGCCCGATGCGGTCATGCGCATCATCGAGGCCCACGCGCCGCCCGAGTGGTTCTATCCGCTCCACCTGAATCTCATTCGGCACGGGCGGCAAAGGTGCAAGGCCCGCAATCCCCGCTGCAACGATTGCCCTCTGGCCGATCTTTGCGATTTCTTCTAGCAACCCTACGCAAAATTCCAGATGTTTGATGTTTCCGTATCGAGGTCTTTTGTCAACGACATCAAACGTAAAACGTCAAACGTCATGGCGGAAATCCCGTTGTCGATAGCAACTTGACGTTTGACGCATGACGATTGACGCTCTCGGGCAAAGATTTCGGTGGGGAAAAAACATGCCGCCAAATTTGTGTCAGAACACTCTTGGAAATAACCCACTATGAGGCGGAGGCCCCGCCTTCCTTTTTGTAACTGCTAACGGACTTGACTTTAAGTCGCCAAAAGCCACGAAGGCTCGAAGTTTTTCGAAGACACGAAGGAAAAATAAAGAAAAATACTTCGCGCCTTCGCCTTTCTTCGTGTCTTCGTGGCAAAAAATGGTGGCTACACCTTAGTAGTTACTCCTTTTTCTCCCAACTTTTTAACCACCATGCCAAACGCATCCACCCTCACCATTCGCAACGTCACCTTTTATTGGGGAAGCCGCACCTACATCATGGGCATCCTCAACGCCACGCCCGACAGCTTCTCGGGCGATGGCCTGGCCCAAGAAACGGACATGGCACGCGCGGCCCTAATTCGGGCGCAGCAGATGCTGGCCGAGGGCGCAGACATCCTGGACGTGGGCGGCGAAAGCACCCGCCCCGGCTCGGCTCCGGTCTCGGCCGATGAGGAAATCCGCCGCGTGGTTCCCGTCATCCGGGCGCTGCGGGCCGAAACCGACGCCATCATCTCCATCGATACCAGCAAGGCCGCGGTGGCCGCGGCGGCCCTGGACGCGGGCGCGGACATGATCAATGACGTGTGGGGGCTGCGGGCCGATCCCGAGCTGGCTCCCCTGGCTGCCCGGGCGGGCGTCCCCGTCATCCTCATGCACAATCGCTCCACGCCCAAGCAAACGGCTATCGATCCCAGGCTGGGCGGGCGTTTTGTGGGCGTGGTCTATGACGATCTCATGGCCGACATCCGCCGCGAGCTGGGCATCTGCCTGGAGGTGGCGCACCGGGCGGGCATCCCCGATGAGCGGATCATCCTGGACCCGGGCGTGGGGTTTGGAAAAACCGTCGAGCAGAATCTCGAGATCGTCGATCGTTTGGATGAGATCAAAAAGATGGGGTATCCTGTTTTGTTGGGAACCAGCCGCAAATCCTTCATCGGCTACACGCTGGATTTGCCCCCGGACCAACGAGCCGAGGGCACGGCTGCGACCACGGCCATCGGCATCGACCGGGGCGCGGATATCGTGCGCGTTCACGACGTGTTGCTCAACGTCCGGGTCGCCCGCATGACCGACGCCATCGTCCGCAGATAAATGCTTCATCGCCGCATCCCCTTTCTCATTTTCATCCTCCTGCTGGCGGGCCTGCCTGTCGGCGGGTGTGCGCCCGCGTCTCGCGCCCCCGCGCCCGCCGACACCCTGGTCATCTCGCAAGTCACTCGAGCGCCGTCCTCGATAGCCACCGCCACGCCCGCGCCAACAGACACGCCCACCGCCACCCCCACCGTCACGCCGTCGCCATCGCCGACTTCATCGCCGACGCCAACCGTCACCCCCTCGCCCACCATCACGC
>JALWDV010000440.1 GCA_027036755.1 Anaerolineae bacterium | reverse complement strand
ACCGGCGGCTTGATGGGTTCGATCTTGTAATGCCCGTAGGTGTAGGCCAGCGGCCCGACCACATCCTCCACCATGTCGCCCGTGGCCACCACATAGGGCAGGGTGGAGCGATCATCATGTTTGGCCGAGGAGCCGTCATCCACCATGATGGCGTAGCCGTGCTCTTGCCCGCGCCACAGCCGGACGTCGTCGTGGCCCGGCGGTGCGATGACGTATTCGCCGTACTTGCTGGTGGGGCCCATGGCCCGGTTCGGGCCGGGCGCGGCCACCAGCATCCCCTCCAGGGCCTCGAAGTAAGGCCCGGCCTCCGCCTCGGCCGCGGGCGGGTCCAGCGCGACCGGCTGGGGCAGCTTCTCGCCCTCATCGATCACGATGATGTCATCAGGGCTCTCCACCAGAATTTGGGTCTGCTGCGAGGTCTCCTTGATCTGCCCGTACACTCGCGCCACATCGCCTTCGGCGATCTCGGGAAACTCCTCCAACTGGGACGCGTTGACGAACAGGCCCTCGGAGGTCCTGGGATCGTCATCGGGCTTGAGGGACTGGATGAAGAAGCCGGGCAGGTCGGGGAACACGCCCGTGACCACGCCCTCGGTCGCGGCCCATTTCAGCGCGTAGGGCGAACGCTCGCCCGGGCCCTGGATGGCCCAGATGGGCACCGCGTCGCCCAGGAAGGCGCTGAGAGGGCCGCTGGTCGCGGGCTCGGGCCACTGGTCGCTGACCGCGCTGAAGCCGTCGAACGCGATCTGGCCGCGGGGCGAATCGGGCGCGATGACCGCAAACCACACATCGGCCCGGCCGCCCTCGCCCGCCAGTTCGGGCAGGGTCCACTGCAACCGGCCATCCTTCAGCGTCCCGCCCCGCGAGATGGCGATGACATCCGCGCCTTTGGGCGTATTGGCCGAGACCACCACGTTGGTCATGGCGTCGTCGGTGTGATTGAAGATGCTGGCGGTGTAGGTGATGGCCTGGCCCGGCTGCACCGCCAGGGGCGCATCCGCGGTCACCAGCAGCTCGGGCGGGAAGACCTGGCTCAGATCCGATTGCAGCCGCGGATAGAGCTGCACCTTGCCATCCCGCACCTCCAGGATGCCCTTGGCCCGGTAAAGCTGT
>JALWDV010000439.1 GCA_027036755.1 Anaerolineae bacterium | reverse complement strand
CACATAACGGCACATAACGCCACATAACGCCACAGATCGCCACATGACGCCACATAACGCTACATAACGCCACATAACGCCACTTAACGCCACATAAAGTAACATATCGCCACATAAAGCCATATAACGCCACATATCGCACATAACGCCACATAACGCTACAAAAAGCCACAAAACGCCACAAAAGCCACATAACGCCACATGACGCCACATAACGCCAGAAACGTCAAAAAAGCCACATAACGCCACATGACGAAACATAACGCCATATTACGCCACATAACGTCACGTAACGTAACATAACGCCAGAGAACGTCTCATCACGTCACATAACGCCACATAACGCCATATAACGCCTCATAACGCCACATATCGCCACATAACGACACATAACGCCATATAACGCCACATATCGCCACATAACGTAACATAACGCCAGCGAACGTCTCATCACGTCACTTAACGCCACAGATCGCCACATGACGCCACATAACGCCACATAGCGCCACATAACGCAACATACCGCCACATAACGTCACATTGCGTCACTTAGCGCCAGAGAACGTCTCGTCACGTCACATGACGCCACGTAACGCCAGGTTACGCCACATAACACCACATAACGCCACATAACGCCAAATACCGCAACATATCGCCACAAAACGCCACATAACGTCACATAAAGTCACATAAGGCCGGAGAACGTCTCATCACGTCACTTGACGCCACATAACGCCACAAAACGCCACATAAGGCCACATTACGCCAAATAACGCCTGAAAACGACACCTAACGCAACATGTCGCCAAATAACGCCATGTAACGCCACACAACGCCACATATCGCTATTTAACGCTACATAACGCCGCATAACGCCACATAACGCTACAAGGCGCCACAAAACGCCACCAAACGTCATATATCGCCACACAACGCCACATAACGCCATACAACGCCACATAACGCCACATCACGCCACATAACGCGACATAACGCCACATAACGTACCATATCGTCACATAACGCCAGAGAACGTCACATCACGTCACATGACGCCACATAAGGCCACATAACGCCACATAACGCCTCATAACGCCACATAACGACATATAAC
>JALWDV010000438.1 GCA_027036755.1 Anaerolineae bacterium | reverse complement strand
AATCCAATAATGAATCATGAATTTGTCGAGAGAGTTTCAAATAGAATAAAAGAAAAAGGATTTGACAGATCGATATTTTTCCCTAGGGGAATTGGCTAAGTCATAGTGGTAGCAGCATGGATTGACAGCAGTTGATCCCGTTCCTCACAGACCAGCAGCCATAGTCCTCACACTCTACCAGTATGGCCAAACCAACACCCCGAGAGCAATATTCCACTATCTAGTATTTAACCTTAGTGAATCGCTCAAACTGAGAGCACATTTCAAAAACATTTTGTGAGAGATCGGCATACCTTTGAAATCTGAGTATTATATTACTAAAAATACGTAGTTCATGAAATGTTTGTATTCTGAATGCTCTGTACTTCGCCTTTACCGAGATCATCTTGCCGAAATGAAATTCGCTAAACTGGACACCATCAAGTCGATTCAGTTAATACCGTGGCAGGCAAAGTTTTCCTTATTCCGGTGTCATGATGGTTTGGTGTAAGGTGCGCATCATAATGTGTCTGTGTTTGTATCTCTGGTTGGTGTAAGTAGCCTCGGTCTTCAAATAAAGAGATTATTAGCGAAACTCAGTAGAGGTTAACATCAGAATGTTATCCTATAGTTTGAAGGGTTTCCACGATTCTCTTATATATCTATTGTCTTTAATTCAGCAATATTTTGTCAGTGATCGATGGCTCTTATTTAGATAACTCGAACTTATTTCAAGCCAGCGCCTAGTTTCTTTTTCGCTATTAGAGACTTCAGTTGGCTGTTGATAGTATTTCACAGTTCACGTGACTTGATTGTGTTCTGGTTAAAATCACCACGAAAAGAGTGAAAGAAAGTTTGATGATTTATCTTATTGCCTCTTTATTGAATGAAACTATACAATCATTGACGTGAAAACCTTCCGATATGTGGCTAGGCAACTATATTCTTACGGGCTTCATTTCCAATGGGAATAATATGTCGACGACCCCACACGCAGGCAGCGATTTATGCATGCACAAAACAAGATGTCCATTATATGTCCGGGATACGATCAAGAGAAAATAATCGGAAATCATTGAAATAATCCAATAATGAATTATGAATTTGTCGAGAGAGTTTCAAATAGAATAAAAAA
>JALWDV010000437.1 GCA_027036755.1 Anaerolineae bacterium | reverse complement strand
ACCAGCATCAGCCCCTTGTTCGGTTTGACGGCATAGCGCCAATAATCTTGCAAATATTGCCCGTAACGCAACACATCGTTTCGTAACTGTGCCGGTGTTTTGTAATCGCCGGTTTTGAGTTTACCGATAAAGAAATAATCATCGTGGTAGGTTGGCGCCACTTCAAAAATGTCTGTTGTTTGGTAATAATCTTGTCCGGCAAGCACCAAATTATACGGCACAATACTCCCCAAAATAAAATCCAAATGATTGGCACTGATACTACTGTCATAAGTATAGCCGTTTTGATGCAAAGCCAACATTCCTTTGTAGCCCGGTGTGGTAAACGGAAACCGGAAACCTGTAAATTTTTCTTGCCATACCGCTTCGTTTTGCAGTATATCTTGCGTGGCATCGGCAAAATCCATAGACGTATAGTCAGCGTATAAATAACCGTTTGATGCCAAATCAACTTTTTGTTTTTTCAAAAAATCTCTAATCTCTTTTTTAACGGTTCCGCTTACAAAAAACGTAGGATTGATTTGTTGTCCTTTCAATTTTTCAATCACAAATTTGTAAGGCGGAAGCGTATCGGCAATGTTAAACGAAACGGCAAAAGCACCTTGATGCGCATTAGGCCACAAATTTCGTCGCACCGGCAACGCCTTTTGTTTGTAGTAATCTTGCGCCACAAAATCATAAAACTTTTCTATTTGAGCAATACTGTTTTCGCCACCGTCGTTGGCAGGCACCAGCCAGTCCGACAGCCCAATCAGATAACTCACGCCCTTGCCGTATTGATTGCGGGTAACGGCAGGATAAGTTTTAGAGCCGTTGTGCCAAATAGCCAGCGTGTCCAATTTGTCCGAAATGGCTTTTTCGCCCGTGGCAATCCAAACATCATCATCGTAACCGGCTTTTTTATCATTTTCAAACGGCTTTTTCAGACCCGAAACAGCATAATTTTTAATATTGACTTCATTCAAAATCATTCCGTAAACTTCCGACAAAGCATAATTTCCGGGATTTAATGTCCCGCTTTTCAATATCCTGTCATCGCCTTCATAAGTATTCCTGCCGACATTATCGCCACTGATTAAAAAACCGCCTTTTTGGACAAAATCTTTGATATTTTCC
>JALWDV010000436.1 GCA_027036755.1 Anaerolineae bacterium | reverse complement strand
GGGGGACTGAGGGGGGGCTGCCGCAGCAGAAGCCAATCCAGCGAAAACAGACAGACTACCTTCAGCGGTTACTAGACATCACAGGTTCATCCCCCAGCCATGAGCGCATCCTCAGCCAAAACCGTCGCCAAACATCTCGATTCCCAGTTGCTGATCCTCATCTTCGCACTGCTGGGTTTTGGCATCGTGATGCAATTCAGCGCGTCCTACGCCATCGATCCCGACGCACCCTACAAATTCATCACCAAACACCTGATCATGGTGGCCCTGGGTCTGGCGGCCATGTTCATCTTCATCCAGATCGACTATCGCATCTGGAACAAACTGGCCATCCCCATCATGGCCGTGGCCCTGGGCCTGCTCATCTACACCTATTTCACAGCCAAAGTGGGCGTGGGCGGCGCCCGTCGCCAGTTGCTCCACGGCTCGCTTCAGCCCTCCGAGGTGGCCAAACTGGCCATCTTCATCTACATCGCGGCGTGGCTCGCCTCGAAAGAGGAAGATCAACTGGATCAGATCGGCGTGGGACTACTGCCCTTCTCCATTCTGCTGGGCATCTTCATCTTCGCCATCATCATCCAGCCAGATATCTCCACCTCGGTGCTCATCGCCCTCACCGCGGTGGCCATGCTCATCATCGCCGGGGCCGATCTGCTGCAAATCGGCATCCTCCTCGGCGTCATCGGCCTGGTCTTCACCATCGCCATCATCCAGTTCAAATACGCGCTCAATCGGATCACCGAATTCGTGCAATCCTTCATCGAGCCCTGGAACAGCCCCAACATGCAGGTGAAAAGCGGTTACGCCGCGCTGCATCGGGGCGGTCTCTTCGGCCAGGGGCTCGGCAACAGCATCTTCAAATTGCCCGAAAGCGGCTTGCCCGCCATCCACTCCGACATCGTCTTCGCGGTGGTGGGCGAAGAACTGGGGCTGATAGGCGCGCTGCTCGTGATCGCCGCGTTCCTCTTCCTGGCCTACCGCGGCACCCGCATCGCCCTGAACGCCCCGGACGCGTTTGGCCGACTGCTGGCCTTTGGCATCACCACCTGGATCGTGCTGCAAGCCTTCATCAACATCGCAGTGGTCACCGTCACCATCCCCAACACGGGCATTCCCCTGCCCTTCATCTCCTACGGCGGCTCCAGCCTGGTCTCCATCATGGCGGGCCTGGGCATCCTGCTCAACATCTCAAAAGACGGACAATCCCGAATCAGTCTCGATGCGACTTCTTCTTTCAGGCGGCGGAACCGGCGGTCACGTGTATCCTATTCTCACCGTCGTCGCCGCAGCTAACGACATCTGGCCCCAACGCAGCGGCGCCGAAGCCCTGGAATGGCTCTACGCTGGCTCGGCCGAGGGCGTGGAATCCCGGCTCGCCCGAAGGGCGCAGCTCGATTTCGCGGCCATCCAGGCGGGCCAAATACGAATTTACAACCCCATCAAGCTGGCCCGAAACGCCCTGCGCATGATCCAGGGCAGCCGCCAGGCCCGCAAGCTGCTGGCCCGATGGCGTCCCGACGCGGTCTTCGTCACCGGCGGCTACGTGTGCGGGCCGGTGGTCTGGGCCGCGCATCATCATCGCATCCCCATCCTCATCTACCAGCCCGACATCACGCCCGGCATGGGCGTGCAGCGCCTGGCTCCCTACGCCTCGGCCATCGCCGTATCCTTCCCCGAGGCGGCCGAACACTTCCAGAAATATCCCATCCCGGTTTACGACACAGGCTATCCGGTGCGGCCCGAACTGCTTCGGCGCAGCATGAGCCGCGCCGAAGCCCGGACCATCTTCCAGCTCGATCCCCGGCAGTTCACCCTGCTAGTTTTTGGGGGATCGCGCGGCGCCCGGGCCATCAACCAGGCGCTGGCCGCCATTCTCCCCGATCTGCTGGCCGAAATGCAGGTCATCCACATCAGCGGCGAGCTGGATCATCAGCAAGCCGAAGCCAGAGCCGCGCATCTCAGCCCCGAACAGCGCGCCCGTTACCGGCTGTTCCCCTACCTGCACGATGAGATGCCCGCCGCGCTCCAGGCCGCGGATCTGGTCGTGGCCCGGGCCGGAGCCTCCACCCTGGGCGAATTCCCCGCGCTGGGATTGCCAGCCATCCTCGTCCCCCTGCCCATCTCGGGCGGACACCAGCGCCCCAACGCCCGCTACCTGGCCGACCGCGGCGCCGCCATCATCATCGAAAACGACGCCATGCCCCGGGAACTGCTTCCCGCCATCCTCGACCTGCGCCGTCACCCCAATCGCCTGGCCGCCATGAGCCAGGCCAGCGCGGGCCTGTCCCGCCCCGATGCAGCCGCAGCCATCGCCCGCATCCTTTTCGATCTCGCCCGACCATCATGAGCGGAAACACAGCCGATCTCCAGGCAAACATCCTCTTCTGGATCATCATCGCCCTGTTCGCGTGGCAGGGCTATCAGCGCGGCCTCTGGGCCGAACTGGTCAAATTCGGCTTCATCATCACGGGCTATCTGTCAGGAACCCCCGAATATCTGGGCAAAACCCTGGTCAAACTCGTCAACAATATCACATTCGCCATCCAATTCCTCATTCACGGCGGCGCGGCGGCCATCATCACCGGCAACTTCAACGCAACGACGCTGAACAAGATATTCACCGAAATCAAACGCCTGCCGCCCCCCATTCCCAAAGAAAACGCCGAAATGGCCATGTTCTTGGCCATGATCTTCCTCATCATCATCGGCTACCTGGTCTCTACACTGTTGAAAAAAGACAAAATGCCGGGCATGGGATTGGTGGTGGGAGCCCTCAACGGCTACATCCTCTCGGTCATCTTTCTGCCCCTCCTGCCCGATAAGCCCCCCTTCACCTTCGAAGACCTGAGCTTCGAAGGCATCATCAAGCAACTTGGCGAACTGTTTGGATACCTGATCGCACGCCTCATCGACGCCCTGGCGGCCCTCTTCAACTTCATGTTCGACACCTTTGGAGCATGGGCTATTCCCATCCTTCTCTTCGCAATTGTGATCATCACCCTGGCCAGTCTGACCCGCGGCAAGAAAAAAGGCGGCAGTCAGAGCAGTTCGGGAGGAGGAAGCTGAGATGGGCCCCTTCGAATACCTGTGGCTGACCGTTTTCTTCTTCTTCATACTCATCGCGTTCGTACGCGGCTATCATCGAGAACTGGGAGCGACCACCCTCATCTTCGTCGCCCTCTTCCTCACCACCTATTTCGGCGTTCCCAAACTGCCAGCGATAATCAACCAACTCTATCGTGAGACCTTCCACATCTCACTATCCCAGAGGACGATAGAGCACATCATGGCCTCGGGCCTTAGCGTCATCTTCATCGCCATCATCTTCGCCAGCTACGCGGGCGATACGTTCTCCTTCAAAGGCAAACCGGCCAAAGGATTCACCGGCTTCCTCTACAACCTGCTGGTGGGAGCCATGAACGGCTATCTCGTCGCAGGCGCTCTCTGGTACTTTCAGGATTACTATCGCTATCCCGTCACCGATTTTCAAATCCTGCAACTGCCCCTGACCACAACCGGAGAGCATATCGCCAACTTCCTGCCGCCCTACGTGGTTCCGCCCATCTTCTGGGCCGTGCTGGTGGGCGTCATGCTCATCTTCAGGGTGAGAAAGTAGCCCGAGCAACATCTTGACGACGCCATCCTCTCCACACACTGTACAAATCGTTCAGCACCCAACGAACACAACATCCTCTATGCCCGACTGGACGAAGCTCTTCCAACTCCCTCCCCACGCCCGCTCCCGCCATCGCATCCATCTGGTGGGCATTGGCGGCACAGGCCTCGCACCCATCGCAAAAGTGCTGCTGCAATCGGGATTCCAGGTCAGCGGCAGCGACCGGGAGGCCAACCAACGCACCAAAGCCCTGCAAGCCATGGGAGCCCGCACCTTCGTCGGCCATGACGCCGCGCATTTGATGAGCGAAACCGCGCCGCAGCGCCCGGATCTCATCCTCATCTCCTCGGCCGTGCCCGCGCAAAACCCCGAAGTGCAGCAGGCCCGGGCCTGGGGCGTCCCCGTGGTCAAACGCAACGATATTTTGGGCCCGCTGACCGCAGATCGCCAGGTCATCGCGGTGGCCGGCACCCACGGCAAAACCACCACCACCGCCATGATCGCGCACATCCTCACCCGAGCGGGACGCCAGCCCGGCTACATCATCGGCAGCGAGATACCAGGGCTGGGCTTTAGCGACGCGGGCCGAGAGCCCCTGTTCGTCATCGAAGCGGATGAGTACGACCACATGTTTTTGGGCCTGCATCCCTGGCGGCTGGTCATCACCAACCTGGAATGGGATCACCCGGACATGTTTCCCACGCCCGCCAGCTACCAGGACGCATTCCGGCGGCTGCTGGCCCAGGTGAAAGCGGAAGGCGGCGTCATCTACTGCCGAGACGATCAGACGCTGCGCCAATGGGAGCGCGAGGGCCTGCTGGCGGGCGGGCGCAGCTACGGCAGCTTCCGGGGCGCGGACGTTCGGGCCGAAGACATCGAGCTGGGCCCGGACGGCGCTCGTTATCGGCTCATCGGCCCCCGCGGCGAGCACGACGTCCGGTTGGCCATACCGGGCGTTCATAACATCCTGAACAGCATGGCCGCACTAATGGCCGTCGAAGCCGCGGGCCTCCCGCTGCCCCAGGCCATCCCGCATCTGGCCACCTACCAGGGCGCGGCCCGCCGCTTCGAGCGCAAGGGCGAGGCCCGGGGCGTGCTGATCATCGACGACTACGCCCACCATCCCGCCGAAATCCGCAGCACCCTGCAAGCCGCCCGCTCAGCCTACCCGGAACGGGAGATATGGGCCGTCTACCAGCCCCACACCTACAGCCGCACCCGCACCTTTCTGAATCAATTCAACGGCGCATTCAGCTTCGCTGATCACCTCATCATCACCGAAATCTACCCCGCCCGCGAAGCGCCCGATCCCGCCATCACCCCCGAGCTGGTGGCGGCCGCCAGCCATCACGAACAGGCCCGGGCCATCCATGAGCTGGATGACGCGGCCGATTTCCTGGTGCAGGCGCTGCGCCCCAACAGCCTGGTCATCATCCTCAGCGCGGGCACAGCCACCCGGCTGGGGCCCATGCTGCTGGCCCGATTGCAGGAGAAGGCTTCGGCCTCTGATTAGCAGCCACCGCTCTTGAGCCATCGCGCCATGCTATCTGCCGAACTCCAGGCGGCCCTGGATGAACTGAGTCGCGGCGGCTTGCGTCGCAACACTTCCCTGGCCCCCTTCACCACTTTTCGCATTGGCGGCCCCGCCGAATATCTGGCCGTCATCCGGCGCCTGGACGACCTGATCGCAGCCCTGACGTTGCTGCACCGCACGCAGACGCCCTTCCTGCTGCTGGGAGGCGGCTCCAACATCCTCATCAGCGACGCGGGAATCTCGGGCCTGACGATTGTCAATCAATGCAAGGCAATCTACTGGCCGGAACATTCACAACAGAATGAACAGACCGTCGTCGAGGTGGAGGCGGGCGCGCCGCTGGCGGGCTTCGCCCGAGAGAGCGTCAACCGCGGGCTGGCGGGCCTGAGCTGGGCCGTCAGCATTCCCGGCTCGGTGGGCGGCGCCATCGTCGGCAATGCTGGCGCTCATGGCGGCGACATCGCCAGCGTGCTGGCAAGCGCGCGGGTGTGGCGCGAGGGCCGGGAGGAGACCTGGCCCGCGGACAAGATGGCCTTCGGCTATCGCAACAGCCGTCTGAAGCGCACGCAGCCGAACCAAACGCCCGCCGTCATCCTCTCCGCGGCCTTCCGCCTGACGCCCGACACCGAGGGCCGGGCCGCGGAACAGGCCCGGGCCGCCATCCAGCATCGACGGCGCACCCAGCCCACCGAGAAAAGCGCAGGCTCCA
Source organism: Anaerolineae bacterium (assembly GCA_027036755.1). Taxonomy (GTDB): domain Bacteria; phylum Chloroflexota; class Anaerolineae; order J102; family J102; genus M2005. The sequence goes on along the minus strand of JALWDV010000436.1, from coordinate 5,420 downwards.
TCTTCAAGAACCCGCCGGGCGACTACGCCGGTCGGCTCATCGAGCTGGCGGGATTGAAAGGCCGCTGTGCGGGCGACGCCTGCATCAGCGAAAAGCACGCCAATTTCATCATCAATCGCGGACGGGCCGCCGCGGCCGATGTATTGGCGCTGATGGCCCTGGCCCGCCGCGAAGTGTGGCGGCAATTCGGCGTGCTGCTGGAGCCGGAGATCCTGCTCATCGGCGACTGGCCTTCGGAACCGGTCTTACCCGACCCCAGAGAGGCAAATGCTCGTTGGCCGGGTTCGCCCGGGAAGCAAATCCCGTAATGCGTAGTCCGCCCGGCGATGAAGTCGCCGGGCTACAAAACAGCGCCGGATAAATCCGGCTAAGCCCCGCAGGGGCGCTGTTTCTAGCCGGGGGACTTCATCCCCCGGCGTTGGCGGCGGGCGCGAAGCGCCCCGGGCCTATAACCGGATTATTTTGTCAATGTTCATCGAATCCGGCTGGAGGCAAGCGCAAGCAACCAATTATGTACACGCCCAGAAATTAGTTCCCTTTCCCAGCCGGGCCGCCAGGACTTCGCCCCCTCCCCGGCCCTCCCCCGATACTCGCTGCGCTCGTGTTCAGGGGAGGGAGATGCTCATCTGCTACGCAGATTGGCAAAGCGATGGGCTTCTCCCCCTCCAAGGCGTCAGACGAAGCGGGGGGAGGCCGGGAGGAGGGCTTTTCGCCAGGCCAAATTTGAAATTGCAGGACATAACGTTTGCCCCTTGACGTTTGACGGCTTTGGCATGTCGCCTGTCAACGGCTCCCGTCCATGCGGCGTGACATGCAAACGCATCATGAACCACGCCCGTCACTCCACCCCATCCAATTCACCCATGACCTCATCCAAAACCACCGTCGGCGTCCTTTTTGGCGGACAATCAGGCGAGCATGAAGTGAGCCTGATGAGCGCCCAATCGGTGCTGGCCGCCATCGACCGCACCCGCTACGACGTCGTTCCCATCGGCATCGATAAAACCGGGCGCTGGCTGTTCGAGCGGCCCCTGGAACGTCTGCTGGCGGGCGAAAGCGCGCCGCCCGACGCGCCCCGCTGGCCCGATCCCGCCCGGCTGGCGGGCCTGGACATCATCTTCCCGGTGCTGCACGGGCCTTATGGCGAGGATGGCGTGGTGCAAGGCTTCTTCGAGCTGGCCGACATCCCCTACGTGGGCAATGGGGTGATGGCGTCGTCATTGGCCATGAACAAGGCGGTTTCCAGGCAGGTTTTCGCCGCGCGCGGCCTGCCCCAAACGCCCTGGATGCAGCTCCAGCGACGGCAGTTGCAGCAAACGCCCGAATACGTCATCGCCCGCCTGGAGGCCGAGCTGGATTATCCCATGTTCACCAAGCCCGCCAATCTGGGCTCCAGCGTGGGCATTCGTAAGGCGCATGACAAAAAGGAGTTGCTGGCCGGGCTTCGCGAAGCGGCCGAGTATGATATACTCATCGTCGTGGAACAGGCTGTGCCCCATGTGCGAGAGATCGAAGTCTCGGTGATGGGCAATGAATATCCACGGGCGTCGACGCCGGGCGAGATCATCCCCAGCAATGAATTTTATGATTACGAGGCCAAGTATCTGAGCGGCAGCAGCCAGGAGCGCATTCCTGCGCCCATCGCCCCGCGATTGACCGAACAGGCGCAGAAGATGGCGGTGAAGGCGTTTCGGGCCGTTGCAGGCAGCGGTCTGGCCCGGGTGGATTTCTTGCTGAACGACGCCACGGGCGAGCTGTTCATCAACGAGATCAACACCATGCCCGGCTTCACCGCCATCAGCATGTTTCCCAAGTTGTGGGAGGCCAGCGGCATTCCCTATCCCGAATTGATCCACCAGCTCATCCAGCTTGGATTCGAGCGCTATCGTCAAAGAAAATCCCTGAAAACCACTTATCAGGCAGGATGACCCAGGCCTATGGCGAAGAGAGGAACGAGGAAGAAGAAACGATTCAGCGCCACCAGCCTTCCGGTGCTTTCGCCCAAGACCATAAAACAGGGGCGGGCGAAGCAGCTCGGCCGACGCGAGGCACCGCTCAGGCGCAAGAAGGATTCCGCCCTCAACAAACTCGTCCGCGCCTGGGGGTTTTCTCATTACATCGCCCTGCTGTTGCTGATGGCGGGGATTGCGGCGCTGGTCTTTCTTTTCACCGACGCCGAGTTCCAGACGCAGACGCCCGCAATCAGCGGCAACAGCTATCTGAACGATGAGCAAATCTTGCAGCAGGCCGATCTGGCCGGACGAAACATCTACGCCATCGATCCGCAGCGCGCATCCCGGCGGCTGATGACCTTTCTGCCCCAGGTAAAGGAGGCGCGCGTCAGTCTGGCCCTGCCCAACCGCGTCGCGATCCATGTGGTCGAGCGCCAGCCGGTTTTGATCTATCGCCAGGGGAACAAAATCCTCTGGGCGGATGAAGAAGGACGCCTCTTCCCCGCGGTCGGAGATCGCGCGGATCTCCCCCAGCTCATCGATGAAGACGGCTCCGCCAGCACCGACGGCGAACATCTGGCTCCGGGCGTCGGGCAGGCGGTGCAGATTCTCGCAACGACGCTTCCGGGCGTGAGCGAGTTTCATCATCGCCAGGTCTATGGTCTTTTCTTTATCAGCCCGGAGGGCTGGCGCGTATATCTGGGCGATGGCGATGAGATGCAGCGCAAATTGGCCACGTGGCAAGCCATACGCCAACGGCTCTTGCGGGAAAACCGGCCTGTCAAGACGGTTGATCTCCGCTACGATAACGTTTACGTTCAATAGAATCCACACTCAACATCTTTTACTACCGTGTCCGATCTGATCACCGCTATCGATGTAGGAACTACAAAAATCTGCACGTTCATCGGCGAGATGACGCCCGAGAACGAGTTTCATCTGCTGGGCGCGGCGTGCTCGCGCAGCCGCGGCCTGCGGCGGGGTGTGGTGGTCAACATCGCCGCGGCCACCGAGGCTATCGCTGAATCCATCGAGAAGGCCGAGGCCAAAGCGGGCGTCGACATCGAGGAGGCTCATGTAGGCATCGTGGGCGGCCACATCAGCTTCGAGAGCAGCTCCGGGGTCATCGCTGCGCCCCGCAACCGCGCCATCGATTGGCCCGAGATCAATCGCGTGCTGGCCGAGGCTCAGGCCGTGCCCATCCCCAGCGACCGGGACATCATCCATGTCATCGCCCGCACCTTCACTGTCGATGGTCAGGAGGGCGTGCAGGAGCCCATCGGCATGCAGGGGCGACGGCTGGAGGTGGATGCGTATATCGTCACCGGGGCCCGCACCGCCATCGGCAATCTCAAAAAGTGCATCGAAAACAATGGCGTGACGGTCAAAACTCTGGTGCTGGAGCCTCTGGCCAGCGGCGAGGCCGTGCTGACGCCCGAGGAGCGGGAGGCGGGCGTGGCTGTGGCCGACATCGGCGGGGGCACCACCGATATCGCCATTTATCTGAATGGCGCGATCTGGCACACGACCATCCTGAAGATCGGCGGCAATCATTTCACCAGCGATCTGGCTACGATTTTGCACACGCCGCAACCGGTGGCGGAGAAGCTCAAGGCCCGCTACGGCCATGCCCTGCCCGAGCTCATCCCCGAAAATGAGACGGTCAACGCGCCGGGCTTTGGCGGCAAGCCCAATCAGACGTATTCCCGCCAGTTCATCGCCGAAATCCTCAGCGCCCGGGCCGAGGAGCTGCTGCTTTTCATCCAGCGAGAGATCAATCGCTCGGGGTATGGCGATCTGCTCTCGGCGGGACTGGTGCTAACGGGCGGCGGCTCTCGGCTGCCGGGCCTGGATGCGCTGGGACGGGAGATGCTGGGCATTCCCGTTCGCATCGGCAGGCCCGCGCCCCTGGGCGATATTCCCAAAGAGATGCTGACGCCCGAAAACGCCTGCGGCGTGGGATTGCTGCTGCAGGCGGTGAAGGAAAATCCCTATTCGACCCGGCCCGAGCCCTCGGGCTCCTCATTGATGAGCAAGATCAGCCGGTGGATGCGCAACCTGCTTCCCGGCTGATCACCAGATAATCCCCAATCTGCAAACAAAATTTTGGAATTCTCGACATTTCAGTTAAGATAGAAACCTATAAAGCCTGACAGCACCCGGGAACGTGCAGCGTTCATAGGAAGACGCCACGCCCCGACTTCTTGGAGGAAGATTCGATGAGCTCCCGACCTTATGTAGAAAATCTAGCTCAAATCAAAGTCATCGGCGTAGGTGGCGGCGGCGGCAACGCGGTCAACCGCATGATTCAGGAGGGCATCCAGGGCGTCGAGTTCATTACCGTGAACACAGACGCGCAAGCGCTGATGCTTTCCGAGGCCCCCATTCGCGTCCGCATCGGCGACAAACTCACCAAAGGCCTGGGTTCGGGCGGTGATCCCAAGGTGGGCGAACAGGCCGCCGAGGAATCGGCCGAAGAGTTGAAGGAAGTGCTGAAGGGCGCGGATATGATCTTCATCACGGCTGGATTGGGCGGCGGCACGGGCACGGGCGCGGCGCCCGTCATCGCCCGGCTTTCGCGCGAAACCGGCGCTCTGACCATCGGCGTTGTGACCAAGCCCTTCAGTTTCGAGGGCTCGCGGCGGCGGCAGATCGCGGAGGAGGGACATGAGCGTCTGAAGGATCATGTCGATACGCTCATCGTCATCCCCAACGACCGTTTGTTGCAGATCGTGGACAAGCGGGCCAGCGTGCAAGAGGCCTTCGCCACCGCGGATGACGTCCTGCGCCAGGGCATCCAGGGCATCAGCGAGCTCATCACCATTCCGGGCCTCATCAATCTGGACTTTGCAGACGTGCGCTCGATTATGAGCGAGGGCGGCGCGGCGCTGATGGCCATTGGCACGGGCCGGGGCGAAAACCGGGCCCAGCAGGCCGCGGAAGAAGCCATTCATTCGCAATTGCTGGATATCAGCATCGACGGCGCCCGGGGAATCCTCTTCAATGTCACTGGCAGCGAGGATATGAGCCTTTTCGAGGTCAACGAGGCTGCGGAGATCATCCGCCGCACGGCTCATCCCGAAGCCAATATCATTTTCGGCGCGGTCATCGATCCCACCCTCAACGACACCCTGCGCATCACCGTCATCGCCACCGGTTTCGAGAGCGCCGCGTCCATGCAGACGCCCGGCAGCGGCGTGCGCAGTGCGGTGCGCAGGCCCGTTCCCGGGCAGCATGAGCCGCCGCCAGCGCCCGATAACGAAAACATCGAAATTCCTCCCTTCCTGCGCCGCACCCGCCGCAAGCGGCAATAAGCGCAGAGAACCGATATTCCCAAACGCCCGAGGCATTTTCGCCCGGGCGTTTTTTATTGCAACTGCGGGTAACTACTAAGGTAGGCCTGCTGAGCCAACGTTCAAGACAGCGTTCGTCAGTTTTGCAGCCTTGGCCGCTGAACTTGGCCCCCAC
>JALWDV010000435.1 GCA_027036755.1 Anaerolineae bacterium | reverse complement strand
TCCACGAACGCATACACGCCCGTCATCCCGCGGGGATGCTCGGCCAGCCAGGCCCGTCTGGCCGCCGCGTCCAGGCCCTCGGGCGGGATGGGGAACGATCGGGCCGTGATCTGCATCAGGGGCAGCAGTCGCTGTTGGGGGATGATGAGCGCGTTGGCGTCGGCCAGGAAGATGCTGCGCCGCATCGACACGCCCGGCCCGAAGAAATCCAGCACCTTCGCCACGTGCTGCTCATACGCCTCGGGCGATTTGATGCGGAAAGGACGATCCCGGTAGAGCGCGCAAAAGGTGCATGTGTTGAAGGAACAGCCCTCGGTGGCTTGCAGCACCAGGGCCTGGTACTGGTCGGGCGGCAGGATGCTGATGGGGCGATAGACCTGATGGAAGCGCAGCGCATCGGCCTGGTAGTCGAAGGCCAGAACGCGCGCCAGCATCAACAGAACATCATTGGCTTCAGAGGAATGCTGCTCACCGCCCTCTGCATACTGATTACTGAACACTGAATACTGCTCACTGATCACCTCCAAATCCCCCCTCATCTTCCCCAACAGCGCTGCCACCTCCTCCTCACGCAGCCATCGCCGCTGCCGCCGATTGTGCTCACCCCGCCAGCGGGCCAGCACCCGGCCATCCAGCCCGCGGCGATAGTTGACGCCATGATCGAACGCGCCGTACAGCCGCCCGGCCCCATCGAACGTGTAGATCAGCAGCTCATCGATGCTGATGGTCAGGGCTTCGGCGTTGAGACGAATGTGGATGGGCCGGGAATCGGGGAGAGTGAAGCGAAAATGGGGCATGGGGGTTGGATATTGGATATCGGATATTGGGTATTATGAGCTCAGCCGCTTTCGTCTTTGAAGATGAACCAGCCTCGCAGACTGAAATCCCATTGATTCAAGAAAAAACGCCCCATCCATAAAAGGAGGAGCGTTTCGTCTTGAGATTTTTGCGCTGGTCTTAGGCTGCGGTGACAGCCACAGCTTCCTTGAGCTTTTGCAGCATCATGGGCTCGGGCACAGCGCCTTCCTGATGCACGTCCTCGTTGATGACGGTGCGAGGCACGCCGTATACGCCGTATCGATTGGAAAGATCGGGGAATTCCATCGCCTCGATCATAT
>JALWDV010000434.1 GCA_027036755.1 Anaerolineae bacterium | reverse complement strand
GTACAACGCGTTCATCGGCTCCGACGCGGAGCTGGCGGAGATCAATCCCCTGGTGGTGCAGGGCGATGGCAGCCTGCTGGCCGTGGACGGCAAGATGGTGCTGGATGACAACGGTCTCTTCCGCCATTCCGATCTGGCCGAGAAGCGCGACCTGGATGAGGAAGACCCGGCCGAGACCAAGGCCCGGGAAGCTGATCTCAGCTACATCAAACTGGACGGCGAGATCGGGTGCATGGTGAACGGCGCGGGCCTGGCCATGGCCACCATGGACATCGTCAAATTCTACGGCGGCTCCCCGGCCAACTTCCTGGATATCGGCGGCGGCGCGGATGCCGAGAAGGTGGCGACCGCTCTGGAGATCATCCTCAGCGACCCCCATGTGAAGGCCGTGCTGGTCAACATCTTCGGCGGCATCACCCGCTGCGACGAGGTGGCCAAGGGCCTGCTCTCCGCCATCGAAGAGGTCAAGCCCGATGTGCCCTTCGTCATCCGTCTGGTGGGCACCAACGAGGAGGAAGGCCGGGCTCTGCTGGCCGACGCCAACTTCCCCACCGCCCGCACCCTGGCCGAAGCCGCGCAAATGGCCGTGGCCGCAGCCAAAGGAGAGGTGAAATAATGAGCATTTTAGTCAATAACGACACCCGTTTGATTGTGCAGGGCCTCACTGGCCGCGAGGGCAGCTTCCACGCTTCGCAGATGATGGAATACGGCACCAACATCGTGGCGGGCGTGACCCCGGGCAAGGGCGGTCAGGAGCACCTGGGCGTGCCCGTTTTCAACACGGTTCGCGAAGCGAAAGCCGCCACCGACGCCAATGCCTCCATCATCTACGTGCCTGCCCGCTTTGCCGGCGACGCCATCCTGGAAGCCACGGAAGCGGGCATCGAGCTGGTGGTGTGCATCACCGAGGGCAACCCGGTGTTGGATATGATCACCGTCAAAGCCTACGTGGATCAGCATCCCACCCGCCTGATTGGCCCCAACTGCCCCGGCCTCATCTCGCCGGGCCAGGCCAAAGTGGGCATTATGCCCGGCAACATCCACATCCCCGGGCCTGTGGGCGTGGTCTCCCGCTCCGGCACCCTGACTTACGAAGCGGTCTTCGCCCTGAGCAACAAGG
>JALWDV010000433.1 GCA_027036755.1 Anaerolineae bacterium | reverse complement strand
AGTGTATGTGAGGAGGTCTCCATGACGCACGAACATCCAAATCCCATCCATTGCATCTTGCCTCCCCTCATCCTGGATTTCAGCCGTCCGCGATTCGAGGAAGAGCTAACCGTCACTCCCCGCCGTTGGGGCGCCAGCCGGGACTTTCTTCGGGAAAGCGCTTGTCCACTCTTTCTTGCAGTCGAATCAGCGCGTCCTCGATGTCGATGTCGTACTGATAGGCCAGTTTGAACAGGAAGACGATGGCGTCGGCGAGTTCGTTGGATAGAGCCTGTCGGTGTTCTTCGGGCAGGGCATCGGTCTTGTAGCCCTTGAGGAACAGCACCTCCCGGGCGACTTCGCCCAGCTCTTCCAGCGCGTGCACTACGGTCAGGCCCGGATCGGCCTTGTCGAAGCCCCGGACCTCATCCCATTCCTTGATCCATTGTTGGTAGTCAGAGATTTGCATTTTTCTTGTCACCGGCGAGTAGTCAGATATTGACTCTCTCCTGAAAAAGGGGCGCCATGTATACGTCCAGAAATTAGTTCCCTTTCCCAGCCGGGCCGCCAGAGCTTCGCCCCCCTCCCCTGCAAAGGGGCGAAGCGACTGGTGGAGGAGGGCCGGGGTGGGGGTCGGGTCCAGCGGCCAAGGCTGCAAAACCGACGAACGCTGTTATGAACGTTGGCTCAGCAGGCCTACCTTAGTAGAGCAGTTACGATTTTTCAGCGTCATCCGCGGCGAATTGAATGGCGAATGATATGAAGATGATTAGGATTTGGCAAGAAGTTCATAGCAGGCTCTAGTTGAGCCGCCCGACTTCATAATCCTCGGGCAGCAATCCCCGCTCTTTCAGAACGACGGGATAGAGCTTTTCCGCCTGGCGGAAGAGATCGGCCAGTTTCATGGCCTTGAAGATGGAGCCTTTGGTTTTGATCTGGCCGCCAAAGTATGCGTCGCGCAGGCGCACCTTGCCCAGCAGGACGTCGTGCAGCAGGTCGGCGTCGAGGCGGATGACCAGGTCGGGCTTGGCGCCGTCGGGCGAGAAGGAGATTCCCACGGGTGTTCGCCGACCGTCGAGGCCGATGAATGTTTTGGGGGCGTCGAGGTAGATGTTGACCACCATGCGGTGCCTGACGAAGTC
>JALWDV010000432.1 GCA_027036755.1 Anaerolineae bacterium | reverse complement strand
AGGCGTGGGCGTGGGCGTGGCCGGTTCGGGCGTGGGCGTGAAAGTTGCCCCGCCAGGCCCCGCCACAACCACGCTGGTAGGCGTGGGCGTGGGAACGACGCCGCCGCCCAACATGGTGGCCAACACATAGAACAGACCACCCGTTATGACAATGGCGAGAAAGGGAATCAGCAACGCAGCCCACGGAGAACGCGGGCGCTGCTTTCGTTGTCGGGGTAGATAACGCGGTTCTTTCATAAAAGGTTATGGTGAAATGACTACACAGCTCACATGCCAAAGCCTGAAGGTAACTACTAAGGTCGTCTCACCGGTCATCATCCGAAAACCACTAAGAACACTAAGACACAAAGGCGCAAAGGGAAGTTTATACATCTTTTCTTCGTGTTCTTAGTGCCTTAGTGCCCTTTGTGGTTTATTAACCGGGGTGCGTTAGCAGTTACGCTTGAAGGCCGGAGCAGCCAACAGGCGACATGCCAAGAACGTAAAACGTCAAGCGTCAAACGTCACACTGCTGTAACAGCAATTTCAAATGGGTGCGTCCTTTTTCGGTTGAAGCGTTTGCTACGTCCGTCCGGCGATGAAGTCGCCGGGCTACAAAACAGCGCCGGATAAATCCGGCTAGCCCCGCAGGGGCGCTGTTTCTAGCCGGGGGACTTCATCCACCGGCGCTGGCCGCGGGCGCGAAGCGCCCCGTTAATGAATGGATTATTTTAACTTTCCAACTCATTTGGGACGCACCCATTTCAAATTTGGTTAGGAGACAAGCTCCCCTCCCGGCCTCCCCCGCTTCGGCTGACGCCTTGCAGGGGGAGGAGTCCATCGCTTCGCCAATTTGTGTAGCAGATGGGCGTCTCCCTCCCCCGAACACGAACGCAGCGAGTATCGGGGGAGGGGCGGGGTGGGGGCCAAAGGAGGCCGGGAGGGATGAAATCGCCTCCTTTCCGCTTGCGGATTCTAAATTCGGAATTGCTGGCACGATGTCATGGTTTATCGCAGGACGCATCTTTGACGATGACGACATGACGTTTTACGTTTGACGTTTTACGCATGACGAGGCAAGTATACCACGATCCGGCGGGGAACAGAAAAGCCGACAGGAAACCGCGGCGCTTCAATCGCCATGCAGTGTGACGACCAGGCGGCGGCTGCGGGCCCCATCGCGATGCTCGCCCAGGTAGACGCCCTGCCACACGCCCAGATTCAAACGGCCATCGGTGACGGGGATGGTGAGGGAGGCGCCGATGATCACGCTTTTGATGTGAGCAGGCATGTCGTCGGAGCCTTCGTAGGTGTGCCGAAAGTAGGGCATTTCGGCCGGGGCCAGATGACGGCTGAAGTGCGCTTCCACATCGGCCCGCACTGTGGGATCCGCGTTTTCGTTGAGGGCCAGCGAAGCTGAGGTGTGCTGGAGAAGAAGGTGCATCAGGCCCACGCGCAGTTGCTGCAACTCGGGCACCTGACGCACGATCTCATCGGTGATGAGATGGAAGCCGCGGGGCCGCGGGCGCAGGTGAATCGTGCGTTGAATCCACATGCTCAATCGCCGTAGATGTCCCAGATATCCTGAAAAACATTGGGAGCCAGCGGGTAGATGAGCCGCAACATCTGATGCGCCACATCCTGCACCTCCCACTGCGCGGCCTTATCCAGCCGCAACCAGAAGAAATGACGCAGGCCCGGATAGTGCAGCGTCATCACCAGCCGGGTTTCCGCGGCGTTGGGGAGCAGAAAACGGGCGTCTTCTTTGCGAATGCCCATCTCGCGCAATTGCCGATAAGCCGTCTGCAGATCATCCCACGCCTCATCCAGAACAGCTCGGGCCTGGGGTTTGGCGGCGATTGCGGGCGGGATCACCGGCTCCCAGCCGCCTTTTTTCAAATCCACATAGCGCTGGCTCTCCTGACTGAAGGAGGCCAGCCGATGACGCACGATCTGATGGCTGCAAGTGCGCGAGATGTGCTCCACCAGAAAGGTGGCCGCGCCATGCTTCTCGGGCTCGGGCACGCCCTCGGTGGGGACGTAACCCAGCAGGGTGACTTTCGCTTTGGTCATATCAGCGCCTCCTCCAGGCCCGGCAAGTCCCGAAAGACCGCGGGCGTGATGGGCGCAGAAAGGCGGGCGAATTGGACGGCCAGATCGGAATCAGAACTGCGCCAGAAATCCCGGACATTGCGGGCGTTCATGCTGAAAATCCATTCGCCATTGCCCAGATCGGTGAATTCAACCGTGGGCAAACTCACCAGCTTCAGCACCTCGCGGTCCAGGGGCTGGCCCTGCACGCGAAAGATGAAGCGCACATGCTCGATGATATCTTCGTGCCCCTCCCGCACCCGCAGGTCGATGAACGTGGGGTTGTGGCCCATCTTGGCGTCGGAACGATAGCACACCCGGCCCGCATATTCGATGAGATTCTCCTGCAACGTGCCCGCCCCCGCCGGGATGGGCGTATCCGCCAGATGCTCTACATCCATCTGCGTGTAACTCAGCAGCGTCACGTCAGGCATGGCAACTCCATGAAATCAAGCAATGGCAACCCTCGCGCGAAACGCACCAGCGGTTGCGAAGTGAAAAACGGTAACTGCTAACGTATGCCAGTTGGTTGTCTTTTTCCACTCAAACCTGACAGGTTCCCGCAACCTTGGCGGTAAGATGTGATGTTTTCAGCCAGCAACGAAGCGTGTAAGGCTCTGAGGCTTAGCCAAAGGAACCTGTCAGGTTAATTCAAGCGAAAACGACCTTAGCAGTTATGAAAAACGACGGCTGAGATCATAGCACAGGATGGGCAATGAAACAACACGCCGGAGGTTGACAGGCTCAAGCGCTCTCGACTACAATAACCTTGACAAGGGAAGCCAAACGCCAGCGCTTTCGCTCACAAAAACAAAGACGTCTGATGCCCGCAACCAACTCTCTGGAAACGCCAACCGGCGAGAGCAAACCCAAACAACAGGAAAACCCCGGCGCGCTGAAGATCTACATGGCGCTGATGAAACCCAAAATCATCTTCCTGTTGCTCATCGTCACCTGGGGAGCCATGCTGGTGGCGGGCGGCGGCCGGGTGAACTGGCTGACCTTCTTGTGGACGACGCTGGGCGGGATTTTTGCGTCGGGTGGGGCGAACGCCATCAATCATTATCTAGACCGCGATATCGATGAGATCATGTATCGCACCAAGCGCCGTCCCGTGCCCGCAGGATGGGTCGTGCCTGCATTCAAAGCCATCATCTTTGGCGTCATCCTCAACATCCTGGCTTTCATCATCCTTGCCACGCAGGTCAATTTGCTGGCCGCGGCGCTGGCGCTGACAGGCGCGCTGTACTACGTCTTCATCTACACCATGCTCCTCAAACGGCGGACGCATCACAATGTCACCATCGGGGGCGTGGCGGGAGCGATTCCGGCGCTGGTGGGTTGGGCCGCGGTCACGGGCGGGCTCAGTTTGACCGCCTGGCTGCTGTTTCTCATCGTCTTCCTGTGGACGCCGCCTCACACCTGGGCGCTCACGCTGGTGGTGAAACGAGATTACGCCCGGGTGGATGTGCCCATGCTGCCCGTCTCGCTAGGCGAAGATGAAGCCCGCCGCCAG
>JALWDV010000431.1 GCA_027036755.1 Anaerolineae bacterium | reverse complement strand
ATATATCAGACTCGTAACTTGAAGTAAACAATAAAGGTCCTTGACCACACTGTGGCAATTCAGGCGTGTAGATGTTAAAACAACAAGACTACCACCATCCCCAGCCATTTCGACTCAATACATAACTCAAAGCCGTCTCACATAAGTAGAACTTCCAAGAAGGTTTCGACAGCTGCCCCGATATAGAGGCGGTGGCTGCCGGCGTGACTTGTCGTGGTTTCCACCATTGTAGCGGGCTTAGGGGCCGGTGGAAATCTCCCTATGTATCCGGAAAAGGCCTCAGTGTGAGGTGGATAGGCGGTCAGTTCGGCTGGTACACAGGATAGGACATCAGCACTGCAGGAGTGATATTGTATGGAGCAGCAACACCGATGACCGTACTTCAGGGTAGAATCCCGGATCTCGGGATCGAATCCCTGCGTGTCGTGTAGGCGTCTGTCGCTTGTCTACCATTTTTTATCATTTCTTATGATATATTTTAATAATAATTGCATTATGTCGAGACCCTGGAAATTATAAATCATACAGGAGACCAATACAAAAATATTTCATGTTTACACGTCATCTACTTTTGCTCCATTATTATACGCCTAGAATGGTAAAAACGTGGCCTCTTCTTGGCAGCTTCATTCTACATATATCGTTTTCCGATAGTCGTGTGCAAAATCTTCTTTATAGCATGATTTCTGATCCAAATTATGTGATGTAAGGACGAATGAGCAAATGACACCTTAATGCGTTTAATTTGTCTTGAATCGATCCTAGCTTTCACAATTCTCGTACACTTATCTACACAGACCTAGCTACATATGAGCACAATTCAATATACCATGAGACATACCAAAACTTATCTAGTGCCATTCCAACCGATCTCGCAATTCTGGTTCCAGTCCTCACTATGACACACATCGGAATATCTATCAGCGGAGTTCACACTGAGACTCGACGTTAAACTAGATCACTCGGTACATGTTTATTGTTAACTAAGTTTTGTTCATATATTTACAAGTAAATGTGCACTCAAAAACAATAAATGATGTATTAAAAGAACTATGTACACACACACACACACACACACACACACACACACACACACACACACACACACACACACACACATATAT